>NZ_JBFTSN010000309.1:0-7896 GCF_056400045.1 Paenibacillus sp. 01L418 | reverse complement strand
GACGTTGCCCCAAGTAAATGTAACTAATCCGTACTTTGGAAGATCCATATTCGCTTCCCAAACCGCATGCTTCAATGCTTCTAACATGACCACTTATCGCTCCCTTCAAGCTCACATTTCTATGCTGATCCGCATTCACTTATACGGACATCGCCATAGAATATCTTTGCTTTATTATAAGTTGTACGTACAAGTGTGTCACGTCTTTTTTATTCATCCATTTAAAAAGCATTAACCGTTCAGCAACAGCTTAGCTTTGGGGCGGTCTAGTTGAATCACGTATAACAAGCTGCGGATCATATATTTTATCCTGCGTTTGTCGCCGCTGGTGCTGCTTATCCAGCATACTAAGCAGCAATTCGACCGCATCCGTGCCCATTTCTGTTTTTGGATGCGCAACGGTTGTCAGCTTCACTTCGGTAGCCGTAGCCAGATTCGCATCATCAAAACCGACAATCGAAAGATCCTCAGGCACCGTTAAGCCAGCCTGCCTTACGATATCAAGCATTTTTACAGCCAGCTCATCGTTATAGCAAATAATAGCGGTCGGCCGTTGATCCGGCTCACGCTGCAGCATCGCAAACAAGGCCTGCATCGGCTTGTCCTGCTTCTCCTCCGTCGTATAGCGCAGCAAATAATCCGGCGGAACCGTGTGCCCTTGCTCCCGATGAGCCCGTAAAAAACCGCGCATCCGGTGTACGCCTTGAAAGTCATCCGTCTTAAAAAATCCAGCKATTCGCGTATGGCCGAGCTTAATTAAATGCTCTGCGGCACGATAGCCGCCAAGCTCGTCATCCACGCGCAAGCATGGCGCATCCACGTCGCTGTATCGCTCATTGAGCATAATGTATGGGATTTTGAGCGCATCAAGCGCCAAAAAATAATTAAAGTTTGGGTTGCCCTCCGCGCTCTTCGTCGGCTCAATAATGAGCCCGGTCAGCGGCTCGCGCAGCATCGACTCCAGGCTATCCTTTTCTTTATCCTTTTCATTATCCGTGCTCGCCAGCAGAAGTCTTGCCCCTACAGCGCGCAAGCTCGATTCAACGCCTCTGACGATGGTCGGGAATATATAATCTGATATATGGGTCGTAATCATCCCGATCGTCATCCCTTGGGATGAGTTTTTCCGCTCTGGCGCAGATTGGTCCGACACGAACGTCCCTTTCCCTTGTACGCGGTAGAGCCAGCCCTCCTGCTCCAAATCACCTAGTGCTTGGCGCACCGTTTGCCGGCTCATCTCGAATTGCTTGCCGATCTCATTCTCCGATGGCAGCTTCTCGTGCGGCTTAAACTGCGCTGTGACGATCCATGATATAATTTCCTGCTTTAATTGCATATATTTGGGCGTTTGCTGTTCCTTCACTTCACACCTCAACTCCGTTAGTTGTATTCCTGTAGTATATCATACGCTGAACTTGTACGTACATGATCTCAAGTTCTAACCATAAAACCGGCCAAAAGACAAAATAAAAAGCCGCTCATTAGCGGCCTTCATTTCTCATGGATTAGAACTGCGTTTCCTTCAGCCTCTCCAGCATGTACTTTCTGACCTCATCGCCTAGATCCGCACGCTCTAATGCAAAATCAATCGTAGCTTGTACAAAACCAAGCTTGTCGCCTACATCATGTCTAATACCATCGAACCGATAAGCCATTAAAGAAGAGATATGGTTTAATTGCTGTAAGCTGTCTGTCAGTTGAATTTCCCCAGCTTTGCCTGGCGTCGCTTTCTCAAGCAGATCAAATATGACAGGATCAAGGACGTAGCGTCCAACAACCGCATAGTTGGACGGGGCTTGTCCTTGCGCCGGTTTTTCAATAATGTTGCGTACTCGCGCTACCTGCTTATCCCGCTCAATATCAACAATACCATATTTATGCGTCTGATCCCAAGGCACCTCCATCACAGCTACAACAGATGACTGTTCCCTCTCGTACACATCCATCATTTGCCGCAAGCAAGGCGGATCAGCTTTCAAAATATCGTCGCCTAGCAATACCGCGAACGGCTCGTCCGCTATGAAGCGGCGGGCGCAAAGCACTGCATGGCCAAGGCCTAGCGGCTCCTTCTGACGAACATAATAAATATCTGCCAGCTGTGATATTTTCCGCACCATCTCCAGCATTTCTTCGTTATGACGCGCTTCCAGCTCCATTTCGAGCTCGGCAGATTTGTCAAAATGGTCCTCGATCGCTCGTTTGTTGCGTCCGCTGACGATTACGATACTCTCGATGCCTGAATTTACAGCCTCTTCTACGATATATTGAATAGCAGGCTTATCGATAATAGGCAGCATTTCTTTCGGCTGCGCTTTCGTAGCCGGCAAAAACCTTGTCCCTAATCCCCCAGCAGGAATGATCGCTTTCCGAATCCGCTTCTCCACCTTAACATCTCCCCCAGCTCTTTGCTTTCTATGCAATCGCTCCTTTTATCATAACGGTTTCACCCTCGGTTTTCCATGTCTTCAAAAGCTTCCACTGTCGCTTCTATCCAGCTTCGTCCCATAACTAAGCAGTTGCTCGTGCAAATGGGAGCTTAATCATAAAGCTTGCTCCAGTAAGCTGGTCCGCACTTGGATCAAGCGCGATGGTTCCGCCGTGAATATGAATGATGGTTTGTGCGATCGAAAGCCCAAGCCCGCTCCCGCCTTGGCTTCTATCCCTTGATAAATCCCCTTTATAAAAACGCTCAAATATTCGCTCGCGATCCTCCTCATGAACGCCTATCCCGGTATCGGTAATTCGTACCACAATGGAACCATTCTGTTCGGACAAAGACAAAAAGATTTTGCCGTCCTCTGGTGTAAATTTCATGCTGTTGGCAAGCAAATTCATCCATACCTGATTAAGCTGATCACGATCAGCAGTAATTACCGTTTCCTCCATTAGCAGCTCGACCGTTTGCCTCTTGGCCATCCACTGCGGCTCGCAGGCAAGCACCACATCTCGAAGCTGGCGATCCAGTCGATAGGGCTGCGGGTGAAAAGGATGCTGCTGCGAGTCGAGCGATGCCAAATTAAGCAAATTTTCACTTAGCCGAGAAAGCCGCATGCTCTCTTGCTTAATGATGCTAATATAACGCTCCCGCTCAGCTCCAGTAACCTCCTCGCTGCGCAGTGCTTCTGCGAAGCCGCCAATCGACGTAAGGGGAGACTGCATTTCGTGCGAGACATTGGATACAAAATCCTGACGCATCATTTCAAGCTGTGATAAGCTGAGCGCCATTTTGTTCATGCCCTGCGCAAGCTCACCGAGCTCATCGCCGCGTCTTGCGGGCAGCCGTACACTGAAATCCCCCTGTGACATTCGCGTCGCAGCGTTCGTCATCATTTTTAGAGGCCTCACTAAATAACGGGCCACGATTAGAATAAGTACGCTTCCGACGAGCAGCAGCGTAACAAGCAGCGTGACAGCCGTCCATAAGAAGTTGCTATTTTGCGGAAAACGATTTGGCTGAACGAACAATGCCCATCTTTCATTGCCGAATGACACAAGTTTCCCTAAAGCAGGCGGCGAAGGCGGGCTAACCTCCTCACTAGTGTATACATCCAGCCTGACAGAGCTGCCGCCAAATACCTTTCTTAGCTGCTCGAATGTAAGTCGCTCCATAATCAGCTCGCTTCGCTCGCCAGCCCTTACTAAATAGTTGGAGCTGCTAATAGCGACAATTGACTGCCCTTGCAAGCTTGAGATCTCTTCCAAAAATGCTTGCAAATCTGCCGGCTTCGAGACGGCATAAAGCTGTTCTATGCGAGCAATCGACTTCTCCAGCTGATTGGGCAGCTGCCCCCTTGCATCCCTCTTGAACATTTGGTTCGTGAACAAAAAAGCGACCCCGATGCTAATCAGAACGATAACGAGGAATGTAGCCGTAATTCGAAAGTAAAGGCCGCGAATCATGACCATACCTCCAATCGATACCCTAGTCCGCGAATCGTTACGATACAGAAACGATATTGCTCCTCGGGAAAACGGTCCCGCAGTCTTTTGATATGGACATCAACGGTTCGCTCGTCCCCCTCATAGTCCATCCCCCATATTTGTTCTATTAGATGATCACGGGCAAAGGTTTTGCCTGGATAGCTTGCCAGCTTGAACAGCAGCTCAAACTCCTTAGGCGGCAATGTTACCTTCTCGCCACCAGCTGACATATGAAAGTCCGTTCGATTCATGAGGACATCACCGAACTCCACCGTCTGCGAAGCGGTAATCCGGTATCTTTTGAGCAGCGCCTTAACCCGGGCTATGAGCTCCGGCGGATCAAATGGCTTGACCATATAATCATCCACACCAAGCTCAAACCCCTTCACCTTTTGCGAGGTTTCCCCCTTGGCAGTCAGCATGAGCAGCGGAATATCATAGCTCGCTCGCAGTTCCGCGCAAAGCGCCCACCCGTCCATGCGAGGCATCATTACATCAATAATTGCAAGATCTGGTCGTACCACGTCCAGCTTCTCTAATGCGTCTATACCATCTATAGCTTCAATGACCTGACAGCCTTCTCTTTTTAGGAAAAGAGCTACCAGCTCGCGAATGTTTGGATCGTCGTCTGCAACTACGATTTTGGGCATTTTTTTCTTCCTCCAATTAGACTTATGTCGTTATGATTTCAGCATACATGACCAACATGAACGTTACATGAACGATATTGACTTTAAAGCTACATTATAATAATTTTAAAGTAGGATTTATTATTCAACGGAATTTTGAATGGAGGATATAGATGATGCATAAAACAATAATTATTGGTACAGGACCTGCCGGATTGACGGCTGCCATTTATTTGGCTCGCGCGAACATGGAGCCGCTCGTTATTGAAGGGTGGCAGCCAGGCGGCCAGCTTACAACAACAACAGAAGTAGAAAACTTCCCAGGTTTCCCTGATGGTATTTTGGGCAGCGAGCTAATGTCCAACATGCGTAAGCAAGCACAGCGCTTTGGTGCAAAATTCAAAACAGGCTCTGTAAAAAGCGTCGACTTCAGCAAACGTCCCTACACGCTTGATGTGGAAGGCATTGGCGAGCTGCAAGCCGAATCCATCATTATCTCTACAGGCGCTTCAGCCAAATACCTCGGCATTCCGGGTGAGCAAGAAAATATCGGTCGCGGCGTAAGCACATGTGCAACTTGTGATGGCTTCTTCTTCCGCGGCAAAAAGATTATTGTAGTAGGCGGCGGCGACTCCGCAATGGAAGAAGCCGTGTTCCTTACTCGCTTCGCTTCCGAAGTAAGAGTAGTTAACCGCCGCAATGAGCTGCGCGCATCAAAAATTATGCAGGATCGCGCTCGTGCGAATGACAAAATCGTATGGAGCCTAAACCGTACACCGCTTGAAGTTGCTGCAACAGGCATGGGCTTGCAAGGGTTGAAGGTGCGCAATAATGAAACGGGCGAGGAAGAATTGCTTGAAACAGACGGCGTATTTATTACGATCGGCCACACGCCTAACACTGGCTTCCTTGGCGGTCAAATCGACACCGATGAGCAAGGCTACATTATTGTGAAGCCGGGCACTTCCGAGACGAACATCCCAGGCGTATACGCTTGCGGCGATGTTCAAGACCGTAATTACCGCCAAGCGATTACCGCTGCTGGAAGCGGCTGTATGGCTGCTCTGGATTGCGAGCGCTACTTGGAATCACTAGCGCATGAAGCGGTTAATGCATAATTTTTTTTCAAAACTAGACTAGTACAATACGTGCAAATTATGTATAATAAAAGTGTTGAGATTTACAATAGAAAGGCAATGCTACCGCAACCATTTGTTCGCAATATGCTTCGCGTGAGCGGCGCCTGAACGTGTTATGGGAGAAGGTACAACCTCGGCTTATTATGAGCAGAGAGGTTGTGCCTTTTTTCGTGTTTCCATATCTTTTCTCACATCATCCATGAAGGAGCGATAATCATGTTATTAGAAGCTGTTTATCACAGACCGAAGCAAAACTGGGCTTACGCCTACGACGGAAAAACGCTGCACCTCCGCTTGCGTACCAAAAAAGACGATGTTGCTGTAGTTGAAGCAATCGTTGGCGACAAGTACGCGTGGGATCAAACGATCACAACGGTCCCTATGCATATTTTCACTTCGGATGCACGATTCGATTATTGGGAAACCTCCGTTATCCCTCCTTTTCGGAGGCTGCGTTATGCGTTCCGCTTAATAAGCGGAGATGAGGCGATTATTTTCTCGGATAAAGGTATCGAGCTTACACTTCCTGACAACTCAAATTCATTTTTTGATTTCCCATATATTAATCCAATCGATGTATTTGAGCCGCCAGCTTGGGTGAAGGACGCTGTCTTTTATCAAATATTCCCTGAACGCTTCGCGAATGGCGATCCTTCGATCAATCCTGAAAATGTGCTGCCTTGGGGCGGCGAGCCTACGCCAAAAAACTTTTTTGGCGGTGACCTCCAGGGTGTAATTGATCACTTGGATCATATTTCAGCACTTGGCATTAATGCGGTATATTTCACACCGCTGTTCGAAGCAACGACCAATCACAAATATGATACACAAGACTACATGAAGGTTGATCCGCATTTTGGCACAAATGAGAAGTTGAAGGAATTGGTTGATGCCTGCCATGCCCGCGGCATTCGTGTCTTGCTTGATGCGGTATTCAATCACTCAGGCAAAACCTTCCCTCCATTTGTCGATGCTCAGAAAAACGGACAGCAGTCAAAATATGCGGATTGGTTCTATGTTCGGGAATGGCCGCTGCAAGTGGTGGACGGCGTTCCGACGTACGAGACCTTCGCATTTGAGCCGCTTATGCCGAAGCTGAACACCGAGCATCCTGAGGTGAAGCAATATTTGTTCGAGGTAGCTCGCTACTGGATCGAGGAGATCGGAATCGACGGCTGGAGATTGGATGTTGCCAATGAGGTTGATCATCAGTTTTGGCGTGAGTTCCGTCAGACGGTAAAAGCAGTGAATAAAGACGCTTATATTTTGGGCGAGATTTGGCATGATTCAATGATGTGGCTGCAGGGTGATCAATTCGATGCGGTTATGAACTACCCTTTCACGAATGCAGTTCTTGATTTCTTTGCTTATCAAACGATTGATGCCTCTGACTTCGCTAATGCGATTGGAGCGCAGCTTGCAGCATATCCGCAGCAAGTAACAGAATCGGCTTTCAACCTGCTCGATAGCCATGATACGCCTCGTCTGCTTACGATCTGCGAGGATAATACGGATGCGATGAAACTTTCTTCGCTCTTCCAGCTGACCTTCCCTGGAACCCCATGTATTTATTATGGCGATGAGGTAGGCATCAATGGCGCTGGCGATCCAGGCTGCCGCAAATGCATGGTGTGGGACCCAGAGGAGCAAAACCGTGAGTTGCTCACGTTCTATACCGACGCAATCGGACTGCGCCACAAGTACAGCGCGCTTCGCAGCGCTGATATTCGCTTCGTGCACGTTGGCGCAGCAGATGGCACCTTGGTCTATGAGCGTCGTGAAGGCAGCCAACGGCTTCTTATCGCGATGAATGCTCGCGGCGAAGCGGCTGATCTGAGCTTCGTAATTGAAGCTCAGCCGACTGATTGCAACGCTGCTCCTCATGCTGTTGCTTTTAGAGGCTTTGCGAAACCAGCAGCTGCAGCTGCAACTGCTGTAAGCGAGACTTCTGCATCCCCAGTGGCTGCCTCGATCGAAAATGCTAAGGCCGATGCTAGATCGGTTGCAACAGCTGTCATCACCGATAACGGCTCATCGACTTGGTCTGTATTGTTATCAAACACTAGCAAATATGCAGTAAGCTCTTCCGTTGCAAGCAGCAACGACGGTAAACTTCAATTCACATTGCCTGCTTACGGCTATGTGATTTTGGAGCAAACAGCAAGCAACCACTAACCTTGTTTCCTTAGGGCAGTCCAATCGCGGAC
>NZ_JBFTSN010000308.1:0-7900 GCF_056400045.1 Paenibacillus sp. 01L418 | reverse complement strand
CCTCTTATCTTCTCCAAAATGTCCTGAATCTCAGGAGAGTAATGGGCGATATACTGATCGATTGTCTCAAATGTGATTTTATTGCCGTCCATGGCTGCTCCTTTCGGGCCTTATAGTTATTTGCGGCGCTTCTGGGCCATTCTCGAATAAATGATGAATGCTGCGACAAGCATGCTAATGAAACCAACATTTTCTGCCGGTCCCTGTTCCATCCCAAATACCATACAAAGATTCGTAATAAGGCTTTTTACAAGCAGTGCTATGACAATCAGCATTAACGGACGAATAAAATTATATTTCTTCATCTTTAGTACCACTCCTGACGACGCCCATAGTAGATCAGCTCCCGCTAAAACTAGCAATTGAAATCGCTTTAATAGGAGCAATCCCGGCAAGTATACCAGTTTCCAGCCTGATCGTCCAACCTTTCCGCGCAGCTGGCTTCTACAAGGTCCTCGCCTGTCCATGCCTTGCTAGATACTCCTCATTTTCTTTGTAATCCGGAATGATGCTTCCTACGCGTCGCCAAAAAGAACGGTCATGATTCATAGGGGTAAGATGGCAAAGCTCAAGGATGATTATATAGTCGATCACCTCATTAGGAGCCATCGCACCAGACTCCCACCATTAAATCCCCATCTTTAACAGCCAAGCAGAAAGCTTTTCCTCCCGCCCCTTAACATCGTCGCTATCAAAACGATATTTCCCTAAATACTGCTCGCCAACAATCTCTCCATCCTCCATCAACAGGACGCGCTCGGTTTTGGCAGCGACCTTGACGTCGTGCGTGACCAGCAGTATGGTAGTTCCGGATTGGTTGATGCTGCCAAGCAGCTCCATGATGTCAGATGTCGCTTTCGAGTTTAGTGCTCCCGTCGGCTCATCTCCGAGAATAATCTTCGGCTGGTTCATGAGCGCCCGGCAAATGCTCACCCGTTGGAGCTGTCCGCCGGAAGCCTGCGTTATATCGCGGTCTGCGAGCGCAGAGATTCCTGTTTTCTTCATCAACTCCTCCGCTCGCAGGCGAATGGAGTCCCGGCTCTCTTTGGCTGCAAAATATTCGGACAGAATGATATTATCGAGCATGCTGAGATTTTTGAGGAGATGGATCTGCTGAAAAATAAATCCCATTTTGTTCTGGCGCAGCTGATCCAATTCCTTCTCCGAAAGGGAGGAAATATTTTGCCCATCAAACAAGACTTGTCCGGAAGTCATCCGATCCATGCCGCTAATTGTGTAGAGCAAGGTCGACTTTCCCGAGCCTGACGCCCCCATGACGGCAACGAACTCGCCCTCGTGTATCTGCAGATTAATATTTTTCAGTACGGCTTGTTCTTGCCCTTTGCTTATTGAATAGGTTTTATTCAGGTCTGTAATCTCCAATATGTGGTTCATGCTTTATCCCCTCATTCGGTTATCATTCTCGTCATGCTGTATTTTTTCATCGATAGCGTGCCTACCAGCGTTGCAATGGTGACAACTAAACCAAGAGCTAATGGATACAAGAAATAAGATACCCATGGGTTCGTCACAAACTGGATATTGGAGGCTCCCATCGAAGACATCAGCAAACCTACCAGACTTTGCCCAAACGTATGGGCCATAAGCGTACCCATGAGAATACCGCCTGCAAGCACAACCAGTATCCGTATCACKTACTGCTTTCGAATATGTGCGGCGGCAATACCAAGGCTTCTCATAATGGCGATGCCGGAATAATCTTTTGCGGTCAGCAGCTTTAAGAAAAGCGAAGTAATCAGAATGGAGATAAACACAGCAATGATAACGGCAAGTACCGTAACCATCTTGATCTGCTTAATCGTCGAGCCGAGTGTCTGATGCATATAATCTTGGAGATGCGTCACTTTCACCCCTGGAAAAAGACCCGTATATTCGGTTATTTTGGCCCCTATATCGCTGCCATGTCTAATGTCCGCATTAAAGGTATACCAGAGTACATCCTCCGGTTGATAGGGCAGCAGCGCTTTGGCTGTTTTGCCGCCATTGGTCACGTCCTGATAAATGCCGCTAACGGTCATCTCATGCTGCTTACCGTTAATGACTAATATCAGCGCGTCTCCCACTTTTTTCGACAGAGCGTCAGCGTTCAGACTGGAGAGAGCCATATCGTTTTTGTTGATAGGAGCGTTGCCGCTGCTGTATTTCAAAGGGAAAATGGAGAAATCCCCCGTTTCAACCTGTATGCTCTCTAATGCTCCTTCACTTCCTACGACGCTGTATTTACTCGTCACGAGCGGAGAAAATTTCACTATATCCGTATCTTGAGCAAGGTAATGCTGAACTTCGTCAAATTTATCCTGCATGTGATCGGATTGCTGCAAATCCATTCGCATATCGCTTTGTCCGACCCCCATATACGCAACAAAGCTAGGTGACTGCATCGTATGCAGGAAATTGACCGGAACAATGATGATGAAGAAGCAAATGACAAAAATAATAAACAATAAAAAATACATTTTAAACCGTCCGACGACATCTTTCAGCGCCAAAAATACGTTAACACTAGGAATTCTGCTTTTATAAAGCGGCAACCGCTTCGTATTCACCTTAAGCTCGCCCATCGCACCGGCTCGCAGCGCTTCAACGGCCGAGATTTTATGAAATCGCCTCAGCACAAGGGTGCAGAAGAGCAGAACGAAAGCAAACACCAATCCAGCTACCAAAATAGGAATCAAGCTTTGCAGTATGCTTTGCGGAGCAATCCCGATATACAACGCCATATTGGATAGGAATAGCGGACGAATACAAAGGGAAAGCACATATCCGAAAAGACTAGCGGCCCCCGCCAGAACAATATATTTGGTCAGATAGATGTTTCGAATATGCTGTTGACGGATGCCGAAGGCTTTCATGACGCCAATCTCTTTATAATCCTCTTCCAGCGTGGTCAGTATGGTGAACCGCAGACACAGCACCGCAATAAGAACTAATAAGCTGCTGACCAGAAAGATGATGACAGCGACTACCCCGTCCGTTAATGCATGAAGCATCTGGAACRAGGAATAGTCAATGGCAGGGCCTTTAGCCGGTAGTCCGGCTGACTGGTATGCTGTCTTGAATTCATTAAGCTTGCTTAGATCCTTAAGCTGAAATGCAATCATATACTCCGTTTCACCGGTCATACTCTTCAAGGCTTCATGATCCGCTTCGCTTACGACGAAACGCTTGGAGCTGATAATCGAAGGATTCATTTGAACATCACGCACAAAATCTGTAATGGTGAACGTCATATTCTGTGATCCAACCGAAATTCGAATCGGATCGCCCAGGTTTAAGTGATGCTGCTGCCTATAATAAATAGGAACCGCAATCTCCCCGTCCAAAACCTCAATCCGCTTATTTTCCAGCGTAAGTAAATAATCAAAGCTCTTGTTCTGCACGACAAAGCCGTTATCCATTACGCTGCTGCTATCCGCTTCCTGATTGTCGCCAAAGAAGAGATTAGCATTGTCGATCACCAGCATTTCAGAGATTTGCTCACTCTTGATAAGGGAGTTCTTTGCCGCAAAGCTCTGAATGGCAGCTCTGTCCACGGGTCCGGCGTGCATCTGCACGTAGTGCGGCGCACTAGATACAGTAAATAAATGGTTGATGGAGCGAAATAGCTGCGTTATCATCGTCGTCCCGCTGGAAGCAAGCAGCACAGACAGCATAATGAACACGAACAAGATAATCGTAATCGCCTTATTTCGTTTAAAATCTTTTTTTATTATTTTCGCTAGCATGTTAGTCCCTCCTTTCCTTACTTTGTCTCCAGCGCCCGAATCGACTTCATCCTTGCCATAATAAGTGCTAAAACGATGACCAAAATGCCAGAAATAATAAATAACAAGCCGATACCGCGCCCTTGGCCGCTGCCGATCCATTTTCCAACCGAGGAAGCTAGCCCCCCACCTTCAACCATCAGAGGATTAAATATATAGTCGGATAAAAGACCTGCCGATGCATACGCAGCAATATAGCCGAATTGGGAAACCACTCCGATCATTCCCCAAGCCCTGCCTTGTGCTTCGTTTGGTATGTTCGTTCGAATCAATACATCTGCGCTTGTATTAACGAAAGGCAAGGTCGCAAAAAACAGAAAGCCTGCGGCTGCGATTACGTAAATATTCGTTGATACTCCAATAAGCGAGAAGAAAATGCCAGCGACAAAAAGTCCAGCGGAAAGCACTCGTGCATACTGTTGATTAACGCTGAAGATACCAATAAACAAGCTGCCAAGCAGCAGCCCTGTCGCACTGACCGATTGGACGATCCCTAATGTCTTGGCATTAGATAGCGGAAGCACCATGGGCGTAAATAAGGTTTGCAGAATGCCCATATAAAAGGTGACCACAGTCATTAGCAGCGTGAGAGTAAAAACCCCTTTTCGAGAGACAAGGATACGCCATCCCTCTTTCAAATCCTTTGCTAAGCTGAACTTCTTCTTACTGACTGGCTTAGCAACCAAGCATCGGCGAACGGCGGAAATCGTAATGATCGTGATGAATACTGTGCTTATATCTATAATCAGAAGTACCTCGATATCCACCACAGCAAGCAGCATGCCCGCAATGACAGGGGAAAATAAATATTTGGAGGAACCGGCAAGCTGCACCAGCCCACTCGCTTTCGCAAACTGTTCTTCAGGCAGCAAATCGGTAATCGTCGCTTTATAAGCCGGGTCGGTCAACGATGCGAATATAGAGCTGATCGTCACCCCCACACAGAGCTGCCAAAGCTGTGCCTCGCCTGAGAACATGACGATTAGAATGTAAATAAGCCCAAGCGCCGAGCCGCCATCACCGAGCAGCATCATCAGCCGTCGATCAAATCGGTCCGCCAATACACCGCCAACTGGACTTAACAGGATCATCGGCAAAAAGGTGCACAGCGTCACGAGTGACACTGCCGTGGCGGAGTGGGTCGTCTGGAAGACGTAAACCCCTAAGCCGAACGCGGTTAAGCCGCTGCCGATACTGGAAACCAGTTCCCCGAACCATAGAATGATAAATTTTCTAAAAGCATTATTCGCCATTCGTCTTACCGTCTGCCGGGTCTGCTTGCTCAAACAGCCTTGCCACGTAAGCGAAGCTGCCTTTCTCTGCTCCAAGCAGCGTTTCCATGGCATAAATGAAGCCTTGAATTTTTTGAGATATCTCCTGCGGCTGCCAGTTGAATATGCCCTCATCAAATAGGGTTACAGCTGACACAAGCAGTAACTCTATTGCTTCCTTCGGATATGGCGTGGCAAACAGCTTTTCTCTTATTCCTTGCTCTGTAACCTCCTGCAAAATAGGAGTCAGCTTGCACACCGTCTCTGACAAGCTTTTTTGATGCATTTGGGCGTTATTGACGTCATGCAACGTTTCAATAAGCTGGCTTTTTGAGCTGTTTGAGGCCGGCTTTTGCGCGAGCATGATGTACAGAAACTTCTCGTGGACGGTAAGACTAGCATTTGCGGAGATTTCTTTGGCTGCCAATACCCCGCTATCCACAATCCTGATGACGATTGCATCCATCACTTCTTCTTTCGATTTGAAGTAATAGTAGAAGGTTCCTTTTGCAATTCCGATTTCTTTCAAAATATCGTTGATCGTCGTCTTGTCGTAACCCTTGGTATGGAATAAAGCTTCCGCTGTATCCAATATTTCATTTTTCCGTTCTTCCGGCTCTTTGAGCGTTCTCATGAAGACCCTCCGTTCTATAGACCGACCGTCAGTCTATAAAGAGGATTATAATATATGATCCTTATTTTGTAAATATGGAGAATGACGCGGGGTAACACAGCCGAATGAACAATACGCAAAAAAAAGACGCATAAGAGCTCTGCTCCCTGCGCCCTATTGGTGATGGTACCTGCAATCATTTGGAAGCCGTTGAAGGCTGTTCAAAAAACAGCTATAATAGCTGGCCAAATCTGTATATGAGTCTAGTTTATACGTATCAACTCTCTATTTCACTAGCGTAATACCGAAAGCAGATCCCGCATTTCCAGCAAATACGATATATCCGTTCGCAGGCAATACAACTTCATTTTTACCGCTAATGACCGTATTATTCACCAGTGCTCCTGCTTCATCGTATACCATAAAACTACCTTTAGCTGGCATCTTGACTACCATTTTCTTGCCAGCAGCTGTTTCGGGAACGCTGAACCATCTAGCATAACCGTCAGCTTGAATTGTAGTTATCGACGATTTGCCTTTATACAGCGGCTTCACTCCATCCTCGCTCATATACACGGTTGCAGCCGCATTAAGGTACTCTACGCCCTCTTTAGCATAAAAAAGAATACTCAGTGTATCTCGGCCTGCTGTTCCAGGAATCTGATGCTGGCTCTCAGCCGTATTGGCACCTGTTATTTTTATATCATTGAAATAACCTTGGCTTGTCTTTATTGTTGGCCTAATAATGTTCATATTGGCGATGGAACTGAATTTCTCGTTGACTGGATAGTAGGATTTGCCTTCTCTTTTTGCCCACGCATCTGCCGTTTCTTTATCCAGCACTGCACCTTCCAATTTCTCCGCTTTGTATTCAGAAAATGCAAGCTGGCCTAATTCAGGTACTGAAACATACTGGCTCATCCACAAATAAGTCCGTCCGTTGCTTTCTTTTACAAAACTAACCTTTGTGCTTCCATCTTCGTCGACAAAAGTTCCATCCTTGGTGTATATAAATTTCTGATCTGGAGCAACCATTCCTGACAACGACAGTTCCCCGTCTTTTATAGCTATATTCCACTGATCGCCTTGAGTACTGTAATAACCTGCGTACTTCACAAGATCTTTTGGCATGTCAGCCTTAACCGGCTTGCCAAATGATTTATCTGGCTTGATCTCTTTAATTGCGCCCTTCTCTTTCATCGCCTGAAGGAGCAATTCACTCGCTAGCAGCTGATTTATTGAGGAGCTACCGCCTGAGGTAATGACTGCTGCAGCCATGTTCTGCTCGGGAAGCACGATGAAGGAGGAATGATACATCTGTGTGTCTCCTCCTTTGACGAGGGCTTTTATACCATAATCATTGAAAGGGAATAAGCGTACGCTATCCCAACCAAGTCCGTAGTCCATCGAGTTATCCGCTTCTTCGGGCCATAATCCCTTCCTATACTCTTCTTGCTCCATGGCCTGTGCTGATTTGATGGAGAGTACGTCCGCTCTCTTCCCAGTAAAGATTTGCGAGAATCGAACCAAATCCTCCGCAGTAGAGTAGACTCCGCCTGTACCAATCGCATTGGTCGTCTCCGTTGGAAGCTGGCCCTCATAGGCTGGAGAGTAAAGGCCGGCAAATTTGCTCGTCTCTACCATGTCTTGTGGCGTCATGGTATGGCTCATACCCAAAGGCACAGCAAAATTGTCATGAATGAATGCGGTAAAAGTCATTTTGCTGACTCTTTCTACAAGAATTTCTGCGAGCGTGAATCCATCATTACAATACACTGAAAAAGCTCCCGGTTCTGCCTTTAATTTCTGTGTAGACAAGTTCTTTAGCAGCGAATCGTGTACGTACGTATCTGGATCATTAAATAAAAATGCACTGTTTAAACTCGAACCCTGCAAACCAGATGAGTGATTCAACAACATGCGCGGAGTAATCTTTTTATAACGTTCATCTTCCATCTTAAAATCCGTAATATAGTGTACGACGGGGGTATCGAGATTGATCTTACCTTCATCCACTAATTTCATGACTGCTGACGCGGTAAACATTTTGCTCGTAGAGCCAATACCATAGATGGTTTCCTTCGTTAAAGGGATTTTTCCTTCTATGTCGTTAACTCCTGATTGTCCCGATACTTTGATCACTCCATTATCGATCAAGGCATACTGCACGCTAGGTATTCCATATTGTTCAGTTAGAAGTGCCGCTTTCTCAGAAGCAATCTTCTCTAGCG
>NZ_JBFTSN010000307.1:0-7927 GCF_056400045.1 Paenibacillus sp. 01L418 | reverse complement strand
GCGTTACTTATTGTATCATACACTGTTCATTGTGTTCACTGCAACCCAAGCCCATCTCCAAAATAGATAAGGAAGTGCAAATCACACTTGAACTTACCAGTTTCAGCTTCGCTCATCCTCCACACAATAAGATGATGTTGATTGTGATGAATCTACAGGAGGAATGAGCTATGAGCACTGCAATTATTGATCGTCCTAAACCAGATCGCTCCACCCTCTCCTTTGTTCCCGAGCTTGTTTATTTTGAACCATCTGCGCTCGATTATCCCAAAGGGCAGCGTATTTTTGAATGGGTCAAAAAAGAAGGCATTCCTTATCGGATGACAACCTCACATAACCGGATTACGAATTTACCTGGCGATACCGAGCTTGAACAATACAAGATCGCCAAAAGAACGCTTGTCGTCGGCATACGCAAAACCTTGAAATTTGATACTTCGAAGCCTTCAGCGGAATACGCCATTCCGATAGCAACCGGTTGTATGGCTCATTGTCATTATTGTTATTTGCAAACAACCTTAGGAGCAAAACCTTATATTCGTGTATATGTCAATATAGACGATATTCTAGAGGCTGCTGAGGGGTACATCAACGAGAGAAAACCGGAAATTACCCGCTTTGAAGCCGCATGTACATCCGATCCCGTCGGACTGGAGCCCATTACAGGCAGCCTTCGCGAGCTTATTGATTTTATGGGGGAACAAGAACATGGACGGCTTCGGTTTGTGACCAAGTTTCACCATGTGGATTCCCTTCTTGATGCAAAGCACAATGGACATACCCGTATCCGATTTAGCGTAAATGCCAAATATGTAATCAAACATTTCGAGCCTGCTACATCAAGTTTTGATCAACGCATTGAGGCCGCCGCAAAGGTCGCTAGGGCAGGTTATCCAATGGGCTTTATCATTGCCCCTATTATTTGGCATGAAGGCTGGGAGGAAGGCTATGGCGAGCTTATAGCCTCACTTGCAGACAAACTCCCGCAGGATGTGACCAAAGATCTTACATTTGAACTCATTCAGCATCGTTTTACAAAAACGGCAAAAGCAGTTATTGAAAAGCGTTATCCGCGGACTAAGCTTGAGATGGATATTGAAAAACGCAAATATAAATGGGGACGCTGGGGTCAAGGGAAATACGTTTATCCCGATGAACAAGCAAATGCGCTCCGCATGTATTTATCGGAGCGCATCTTTGAACATTTTCCCGAAGCAAAAATTGAATATTTTACGTAAGAGAGAAATATTAGCTTAAAATTTCAACCATTCCGGCGTAATCATATTAAGCCAGATCGTGATTTTGGTCATTTGATCGGTAAACAATAATACACCCATCAAAATCATAACAGCTCCGCCAACCTTCATTACGCTAGCTGAATATTTCAGTATCCATCTTGCCGTACCAAGGAAAAAGGCAAGTACAAAAAAAGGAATCGCAAAGCCTAATGAATAAGCAGTTGTTAGCTGAAACCATGTGCCAGGTTCCGATGCTGCAAGACCTAAAATCGCAGTAAGCGCGGGACCTGTGCATGGGGTCCAGCCTGCGGAGAATCCAATTCCAAAAATAAAGGAGCTGACATAGTTCGCTTTTTTCGGAATAAGATTCATTCTTCGTTCCTTCATCAGGAGCTGCGGCTGAAATAAACCGATTAGGAATAGTCCCATCAAAATAATCAATATCGCTGATAATTGCCTAATCAGATCTCGATATTCACTGAAAAATTCAGCAAATACATTCGTTCCGTAGCCTAATGCATAATACACGGTGCAGAAGCCCAAAATGAAAAACAGCGTGTGTGACATCGTTCGCATGCGTTTTTGTTTGGCATGTGAATTGCCCTTCAAATCCGCTACCGATATTCCCGTTATGTATGATAAGTACGAAGGATAAAGCGGTAAGCAGCAAGGTGATATGAACGATGCAAAGCCAGCCCCTAAGGCCAGCCAAATGTTAATGTCGGACAAACCCTCTCACTCCAATCCTCATTAACTGCCTGGTCGCATGCCACGGCGGAAAACGAGCAGCAACAGCAGCACAGCAATTAGCAATAATACAATGGTACCGCCTGGTGCCAAATTCCATACACCCGCGATTAGTAAGCCTAATACAACGGCAATCTCGCCAATAATGACGACCGTTATAACGCTTTGACGGAAACTGCGGGCAATGATCAAGCTGCATGCGGCTGGTATAGTCAGCAAGGCCGATACAAGCAGCGCACCTACAATTTTGATAGAAACACTAATAACTAAAGCAGTAAGCATGCTAATCATAACATTATAAAATTTGACGGGCAAGCCGCTCACTGCTGCCGCGTCCTCATCGAACGTAAGCAGGAATAGCTCCTTTACTTGAAGCCTAATCGCAACAAGAACAATCAGTGTAACGACGCCTATAACGTAAAGATCAGTGGTACTCAAAGTATAAATGCTTCCAAATAAGTAACTATTCACATTGCTGTTGAATCCTTTGCCCATCGTGAATAATAATGATGCGAGCGCGACTCCGCCTGACATGATAATGGCAATGGACAGCTCTGCGTATGATTTATATGCTTTCCGTAGCTTCTCAATAGCAAAAGAGGCAATAATCGCAAACACAAATCCCATAGCAATTGGATACACGCCAATCAAGAAACCTAGCGCTACTCCAGCAATAGATACATGCGATAAAGTATCTCCAATCATTGAAAGCCTTCGCAGCACAAGAAATAAGCCGATTAGCGGAGCCGTTACCCCGATTAGAAGTCCGCCAATAAGAGCTCTTTGAAAAAATTCACTAGTTACGATCTCCAACCAAAACAACCTCTTTCCTGCTCTCCATTTGTTCCCTTAGCCCTTTCAGGCTGTGTGCAAGATCATTTTCCACACAATCCTGCGTTTCGTGCGAATGTTYAATATGAAACTTGAGCTTCCCGTTTCCACTGGCTGGCTCTTGTCCTAAATACGAGCGAATCATGTCAAGGTCATGAGAAACCATTAGAAATGTAATGTTATGATGTTGATGCATATGCTTGATCATATGAAAGAAGCTTTCCTGTGTCTCTGTATCTATCCCCACAGTCGGCTCATCTAGAATAAGCAGCGATGGGTTGTTAATGAGCGCTCTGGCAAGAAATACACGCTGCTGCTGGCCGCCCGACAACTGCCCGATACGTTTATCCTTTATATCCTCAATCCCCATTGCCTGCAGAGCATCGTCACATTTTTGATAATCCATTTTGCTTAGTTTCTTAAACAGCTTGCTTCGCCCATAAAGGCCTGACAAGACGACCTCCCGAACTGTAGCTGGGAACAACGGATTTAATGTGTTTTTCTGCGGGACATATCCAATGCGCTCCCACTGCTTAAATTTGTCTACTTTCTCACCAAACAAACGGATCGTTCCGCTCGTTGGCTTTATCAACCCAACGATCATTCGCAGCAGCGTTGTTTTTCCAGCGCCATTCGTGCCGATTAATCCGATAAAGTCCCGTTCTTTCACCGCGAAGCTTAGCTTTGATATAACCGTCTGCTGTTGATAAGAGAAGGAGACGTCCTCCAATGAAATAACCTCTTGGTGACAGCTTGCATCCGCATTTGTCATTCGATTTGATTGCGCCATAATTTATCTCCTCACAGCAATGCGGAGCATAAATCAGCTCCGCAGGTTTGCCTTTTCCTCTATTGTAATGCTTGCACAAGATTTTGCAAGTTTCGTTCCATTAGGGTTAAGTATGTGTCTCCCGCTTTTTCTTGATCCGGCGTTAGGCCTTCGAGCGGATTAAGCACCATTGTCTCAACGTCCGCTTCGCCTGCAAGCGTTTTGGCAAGTTGATCTGAAACTAATTCTTCGAAAAAGATATATTTTACATCGTTTGCTTTAACAAACTTCGCAATTTTGAGCAAATCCTGTGCACGCGGCTCAGCGTCAGGGCTAAGTCCCATGATAGAAATTTGCTTCAATCCGTAATCACGAGCTAAGTAACCAAACGCCTGATGCGAGGTAACGATGTTTTTGTTCGATGTTTGTGCAAGCTTTGCCGTGTAATCCGCATCGATTGCTTCGAGCTTTCCTTTTAGTGCCTCATAGTTTTTCTCATAATCTGCTTGGTTTGCGCTATCAGCTTCAATTAAGCTGTTTTTTACATTCTCAGCTAATATAAGAGCTGATTTCGGACTAACCCAAGTGTGAGGGTCCAAGCCGCCATGTTCATGTGATTCTTCATCAGCATGTTCTTCTTCATGTTCATGATCATGCTCATCTTCATTACCCTCAATTAATGGAATGCCTTTGCTGATTTCTTTGGTCACGACTTTGCTGTCTTTGGACAGGCCTTTCAGAAATCCGTCAACCCAGCCTTCTAGTCCCGCTCCATGGTACAGAAACAGCTGCGCCTTCGACGCTGTATCAAGATCGCGGCTCTTTGGTGTCCAATCATGCGGCTCTACTCCTGATGCTACTAGATTAACCGCTTTGACATGATCTCCGCCAATTTCCGATGCTAGAAAATATAATGGATAGAAGCTGGTAACGACACTAACTTGTTTCCCCTCTGATTGACCAGTTCCCGTGCTGCCGTTCGCTGGTTGGTTTGATGAGCCTGAATTATTCGTATTATTGCCGCAAGCCACTGCAAAAAGCAGCATTGCCGATAGAAGAAAACTAAGCGCCATAGGTCTTGTCAATGATTTCAGTCTATTCATTTTGATTTCTCTCCATTCATCTTTCTCTCTTGTTCGTAATCGTTATGATTACGTTTTGTATTATACGATGACCTGAAATAGACTGTCAACCTTATTTCTTAGCAAAAGCTAGTAGAAGTTTCCTGCCGATCATGACTCACAGCTGCAAATTAATCATATAGATTATCTTTATTGACCAAAATGATATGAATTATGATTGATGCTATTTTTGAAGAGCAGCAAAACATAAAGGCACCCCAGAAGTTAAACAACCTCAGGGGTGCCTCCGTATATGAACAAATGAATTTACTTCACAACAGCGCCGTTTGGCATATTGTCAGGAACCGTTGCAAGTGTAAGCTGATCGCCATGTGATGCTGCAAGAATCATTCCTTGCGACATTTCGCCGCGCAGCTTAACCGGCTTCAAGTTTGTAACGCAAATAACTTTGCGTCCAACCATTTGCTCCGGTGTGTAAAACTTAGCAATGCCGGAAACAACCTGCCGCTGCTCATAACCTAGATCCAATTGAAGCTTCAACAGTTTATCTGCTTTGAGGACTGGCTCTGCAGAAATAACCTGAGCAACGCGTAGCTCTACCTTTGCAAAGTCATCAATTGCAATTTCTTCCTTGCTCTCAGGTGCAGCCTGTGGTGCTTCATCCGCTGCCTTCGCAGCATTTGGCTGCTCAGCTGGCTGCTCTGTCTGTGTACCGCCGCTCATTGCTGCTGCGATAAAAGCAGACTCCTCTGCCGTATCGAGGCGTGGGAACAATGGTGTGCCCTTGTTTACTCTCGTTCCACCCGGCAGCGAACCGAATTGCTTCGTGCTCTCCCAGGAAGTTAGTTCACCCTGCTCAAGCCCAAGCTGCTTCCACATTTCCCTTGGAGAATGCGTTAAGAACGGCTGCAGCAGAATCGATACGATTCGCAGCGATTCCGCCAAATGATGCATGACCGATGCTAGCTGTCCATTTTTGGACTCATCTTTAGCAAGCGTCCACGGCTGTGTCTCATCGATATATTTGTTCGTGCGGCTTACAAGCTGCCAAAGGGATGACAACGCCACGGAAAACTCCATATTTTCAAGCGCTGACTCTACCTGAACGATCGTTTCACTCGCAAGCTTCTGCAACGATTCATCAAATTCGGTTACGCTGCCTGCAAATGGCGGGATTACACCGTCAAAGTATTTATCGATCATCGCTATCGTTCGGTTAAGCAGATTACCAAGATCGTTCGCCAAATCGAAGTTGATTCGTTCAACGAAATTTTCAGGCGTAAATGTTCCGTCTGCGCCAAACGGCACTTCGCGGAGCAAATAATAACGAAGCGCGTCCAGTCCGTAACGATCGATCAGCATAACTGGATCAACAACATTGCCTTTGGATTTTGACATTTTGCCATCCTTCATCAGAAGCCAGCCATGTGCAAACACCTTCTTAGGCAGCGGCAAATCGAGCGCCATCAGCATGATTGGCCAATAAATCGTATGGAATCGAACAATTTCTTTTCCGACCAAATGTACGTCAGCCGGCCAGAAATCACGATATTTCTGATCATCGCCTTCATTTCCGTAGCCTAATGCCGTGATATAGTTGGAAAGCGCATCAATCCACACGTAAATGACATGTTTAGCGTCTCCAGGCACTTTAATACCCCAATCAAACGTTGTACGCGATACAGCCAAATCCTCAAGGCCCGGCTTAATGAAGTTGTTGATCATCTCATTCTTGCGTGATTCCGGTTGAATGAAATCTGGATTGTCTTCATAATATTTGAGCAAACGATCAGCATAATTGCTCATGCGGAAGAAGTAGCTTTCTTCTTTTACAAGCTCAACCGCACGTCCGCAGTCTGGGCATTTGCCGTCAACCAGCTGACGCTCGAGGAAAAACGACTCACAAGGCGTACAGTACCAGCCTTCATACGTGCCTTTATAAATATCGTCCTGTTTGAGCAGCTGAGCAAAAATTTTCTCAACAACAACCTTATGACGATCCTCCGTCGTACGAATGAAATCATCATTGGAGATTTCCAGCTTCGCCCACAGATCTTTAATGCCTACAACGATATCATCAACAAATTGCTGCGGGGTTTGGTCCTTTTCCTTTGCTTTGCGTTCAATTTTCTGTCCATGCTCATCTGTACCCGTCAAATACCATACATCATAGCCGCGCAGACGTTTATAACGTGCCATTGCGTCACCAGCCACCGTCGTGTAGGCATGTCCAATGTGAAGCTTATCGCTCGGATAATAAATCGGCGTTGTAATATAAAACTTATTTTTTTTCGTCATTTTTACTCCTCCTATTGCATTAGTCTAAAAAAACGCAAAAAACTCCCGTCCATCATGGGACGAGAGTTTGAACTCACGCGGTACCACCCAAATTTCAATCCGGAAATGAGCGGTTAAACCGCCACTTCAAGAAAGCTTCGTGTGCCGCCTGCATGGCGGCTTGCGCCGTTAACGCCAGCTTCGCGTCGCTCCCTTACCCAGCGCTGCCGCTGAAGCTCGAAAGCGAATCCTCCCGGACCATTTTCCAATGGAGTCCCTTACCGGCTTGCACCATATTTCCCGGCTCTCTGAAAAGGTTCTGCTATTGTACTTATCCATTCCTCGGACATATAAATAAAAACAAAACTTATTTTACCACTTATAAATCAAAATATACCCAAATAGAGCCCTCTCTGTCAAGGAGCATCTATGTTGCTGTCTTTTGCAGGCGGAACGRGATCATAACCACCAGCATTAAAGGGATGGCACCTGGCAATTCGCTTCATAGCAAGCCACGAGCCCTTAGCCGCTCCATGCTTCTCGATCGCTTCGAGCGCATACATCGAACATGTCGGATAGAAACGGCAAGATGGCGGGGTCAAAGGTGAAATCACTTTGCGATAAAAGAGGATCGGAGCTTGAGTCACTCTTCGCATTACCCGTTTCTCTGACATTAGGCCTCGCTAACTGCTGACTCGTCTTGTATGCAGTCTTTGCAATATCCGAACACCTCGAATTTGTGTTTCACAACTCGGAAATCATCAGGAACATTCGTTTGCTCCATTGGGCAGAAGGTAATGGGATAAGTCATCCCGCACTGCAGGCAAATCATATGATGATGATGTTCATTCTCTCTGCAATGCAGCTTGAACTTACCGCCATCCTCAAAAATAACCTGCTCCAGCACACCGAGTTCTTCCATCACTCGCAAATTGCGATATACGGTATCAAAGCTTAATCCCGTATACGATTTCCCCATATAT
>NZ_JBFTSN010000306.1:0-7940 GCF_056400045.1 Paenibacillus sp. 01L418 | reverse complement strand
GTGCGCATAGAGGACGCGAACCAAGCTTTCCTTAGGTTATGCGGTTATACGCTAAAAGAGCTGCAATCCAAAAAAAGCAGCTATTTGCTTCATAAATACAAGATCAACATTTCAAGGCAAGTGATGAGAAGCGAAGTTAATATTTACACCAAATCGAAACGAAAAATCTCTGTACGCATTGACCTGCAGCCTTTGCCAAGGAGCATTGATAATAAACTTCTTTATGCCTTCATTATATTCGAAGATCTATCACCATACAATTGGATTGAACAGCAAGCAGAAAGAAATAAAGTGTTGATCAGCGGAATTATTGATAGACATCATCATGTGCGTTTTCTAAGAGACAGGCTTGCTCCCTTTCAAATTGAGCCTAACCAGCAAATGCAGGACGAAACCCTGCTGCAATTTATTGCGGAAACGGATCATGGTAAAATTTTAAAAATAATACAAGAGGCTCACCTGCAAAAAAAAGAGCGGAGTATTACGATTAAGACAAGCAAGCTAAGCGGGATCGAGTTTGAGTTGTCCGTTTCGTTTACACCTATTATTGACGGATTTGGCGACGTGCTTGAGTTTGCATTCGTCATCTGGGATCTGCGTCCTGTCGATGATTGTATCGAAGCTTCGATGAAACTGCGCATATGGATGGCCAAAAGAGATATAACCGTCGGTTATCTATCCTCATCAACCGGTATTTCCATTCAAACCATTTCCAAGCTCCGCAACGGGAAAATATTGAAGCCCCAAAGACTTACAGCAGAGCTGATAGCTTCGGAGCTTCAAGTGGATGTTCATGATATTTGGTCAGAGATTAGAAAATAAGGTTATCTGATGAACGGCGTGAGCTCTCCCGTATGGAAAATATGGAGCTCATGCATCGCTCTCGTACACGCCGTGTAAAACAGCTTTCTTTCGCTTTCGCGTGAATAGATCTCATTGCTAGCATTGCTAATGACAACTGCATCAAACTCGACGCCCTTGGCTAAATAAGTAGGAATCACAATAATTCCTTTTTCAAACGTAACGGTTTCCTTTTCTACAAGGCGGAGCTTAGGAAAGTATGGCTGCAAAGACGCATGCATGCGTTTGCTTTCTTCCGCCGTTTTACATATGACCGCAATCGATTGATAACCGCCCAGCAGCAGCTGATTCATTCGTTCCTGCATTCCCTCTATGAGCTGCATTTCGCTATCTGCTTTAGTGATTGTTGGTTCAGCGCCATCTCGGTTGAAGGCCTCAATTTGATCACCGCCTTCAATCATCCGACTCGTGAATGACACAATCGGCTTCGTCGAGCGATAGCTTCTTGTTAAAATGATCTTCTCTGTCTCCTCCTCGCTATACAGCTCTGATAACGGCTCGAAGCCATTACCTGTTACAGCGTGAGCAAATATGGACTGATTGAGATCACCCAGCACGGTCATTTTGCAGTTGGGAAAAATACGTTTTAAATAGTGATATTGAAAAGGTGAATAGTCCTGCGCTTCATCAATAAATAAATGTTTAACCAATGTATTCGTTTGAAATCCTTCAAGCTTTTCTTTTAAATATAAATACGGAGTAGCATCCTCATAATAAATCTCTTTCTGATTGAGCTTTGCAATCGTTTGCTCACTAATTTCATTCCATTTTTCAGGCAATTGATGATCGCTGTTTTTAAATCGCTCCAACATATTCGCATTATCCTCGAATAGTCTCTTATAAATCGCCGGCACATCCAAAAACAATAATTGCTTCACTCGTCTGCGCAGCTTCTTGAATTTTTTCTGCACAACCATCGCGGCTAAATAATCACGTTCAGCGTCAAAATCGTCAAATGTGTTTCCTGCAAAATGTTTTTTCCGTTCCAGATCTTCAAACGCCTTCGCATACGCCTCTTGATCCAGAAGCTCGATCTGTTCCTGAACCCAGTCCTGATCCCGTTCCTCGCGGCTTAACCGCGTCAGCTCTTTCAGTATCCATTCCGCCGTAAGGCGTATCCGGTTTCCAATGGAAGACGAACGCTCCAAACTGTAAAATTGCTCCGAAATTGCTGCTGCAGAAATCAATTTTCGTCCCATAAACGTAATTGCTTTAAAAGCTAGCCCCTCTTGACCAAGCTCGGCTGCATAGTGATCAATCAAATGCATGAACGAATTGCTTGATTTATAAGTAATTCCAGCTATTCTCGCATCATAGCCTTGTTCATTAACCGCTGCGAGCGTATATTCCATTTGTGAGAATGGGTCCTCTAGGGCAAACGTTTGTCCTAGCCTGTGCTCGAGATATTGCTGATAGGTCGTTTGCTGCATATTTTGCTCGCCAAGCTCGGGCAATACGGTCGCCACATAACTGTTGAACATTGGGTTTGGTGAGAATAAAACGATTTGGTTCGCATTTAACCAGCCGCGATACCGATAAAGCAAATAGGCCACTCGTTGAAGCGCGGCTGACGTTTTTCCGCTGCCCGCAGCTCCTTGAACGATAAGAAGCCTTGCGCGCTCGTTGCGAATGATGCGATTTTGCTCGCGTTGAATCGTTGCTACAATGCTTTTCATTTGGGCATCTGACTGCTTGCCTAACACTTCCTGAAGCAGCTCATCCCCGATTGTGACACCTGTGTCGAACATACTGCGAATTTCAGC
This sequence comes from Paenibacillus sp. 01L418, assembly GCF_056400045.1. Lineage (NCBI taxonomy): Bacteria > Bacillati > Bacillota > Bacilli > Caryophanales > Paenibacillaceae > Paenibacillus > Paenibacillus sp. 01L418. The sequence goes on along the minus strand of NZ_JBFTSN010000306.1, from coordinate 5,316 downwards.
ATCACGTATAATAAATTGACGCTTAAGCGACATTTCGCCCTCAATCGAGCCGCTTGGCGTTTCGTACTGCACAGGACCCGGGCCATAATCGTAATAAAGACTCGACACGGGAGCACGCCAGTCATAGATAAGGTATTCATATCCGCTTTCATCCAGCAAGGAGCCTACACCTAAATAAATCGGCTCTGATTTGGACTGCCCCTCCTCCTGAAGATCAATTCGACCGAAGTATGGAGAATGCTCAAGCTTATAAAGTGTTTTAAGCTGTTCCTCAGCATGGCGATGGCTTCTTTCACGCTCTGAGAGTACCTCTGCTTGCTGCTTCATGCTGGCATGCGACTCTGCTGATTCCGCCGCATCTTCAAAATTTAGTGTTACATCATCCCAAAAATTACGTCGAAAATCAACGATATCCTCGCGTATGCCGCCAAGCTGATTGTTGAATTGTTCTATCCGAGTGCGGATGAGATCCGTCACGTCAATGACACGCTGCTGCTCTTGTTCCAATTGTTCGTTAGAATTAGTCACTTTACCACTCCTTAACTATTAGTAAGGTTAACCAAGTCTTTGGCATACCATGTTTTAAAACGTAACATCCATTTTACCATCTTCTGCCGCCTAAATGAAACAACAATCAAAAGTTATTGCTCCGCTCCTAAGAAGCGTTTATAATGACAAAGGCAGAAAAACAACTCAGAAGTCTTATCAGTCAAGCAATTCGCGGTTCGAAAACTCCCGCGTTATCAAAACTAGGAGGTAACAAGCAACATGTTTAATTTATGGTTTGGCGCGATCTTCATGCTCGTGCATTTTTCGTTATTTCTTCTTTCGTATCGTTTTTTTGGCCGGGTAGGCATTTACGCTTGGATAGGAATGGCTACCGTGTTAGCCAACATTCAAGTCGTCAAAACAATCGATATCCATGCCTTCGGCATGATTATTGCTATAACGCTTGGCAATACGATGTACGGAACTATCTACTTGGCGTCAGATCTTCTTAATGAAAAGTATGGCGAAAAAGCGGCCAAAAGAGCCGTTTGGTTCGGATTCTTCACGCTTATTACTTCGACCATTATTATGCAGATGGCGCTTCTTTTTAATCCGTTAAATGAAGAATTTCCTCTGCAGGTTCAAGGTGCTATGGAAACGTTATTCGGACTAATGCCAAGAATTGCACTAGCAAGCTTATGCGCATATTTTGTGAGCCAATTTTTGGACGTCAAAATTTACTCCACTTTAAAACGTTTATGTCCGGCTCCAAATCAGCTCTGGATTCGTAATAATGGGAGTACTATGGTAAGTCAGCTAGTCGATACGTTCATATTTTGCACCATTGCTTTTGCAGGCGCACCAGGCTATAGCAGCAAGCTTTGGCTCTCTATTTTCTTATCGACTTATGTCATCAAATTTATCGTATCCCKTTGTTCGACACCATTCTTATATGCTGCAAGAAACTTTACCTTTAAAGAAGAAAAGGAAAGTCTTCCGGGCTGATGCCATCTGGACAAGCTCGTAACTTATGATTCATATAAGGTTGTAAAAGCGGGATGCCAACTGCCAGGCATCCCGCTTTCCTATTTGCTCACTATGATGTAAACCCAATATCGTCAATCATTACTTTTCCTGGTCCACTTACAAAACGAAACGTAATTCGGCTAATCTCATCCGCTTTTATCGCTAATTCGTCTGAGCTGAACAGCTCAAGCGGCAGCGTGTAGGTTTGAAATATGGGCTCCGAAGATTCTTTATATTTCTCATCCTTAATTCGCTCCTCCAGCCAAGGAAAAGCCATAAAGGCAGTATACGTTGGCGGCGCCACAGGCATCACTTTATCTAAGCCTAGCTCTATACTCTCGCCTTCAGTCGTCGTAAGCTCAATCTCTATGACCGGCAGCGGCGGCGGTTCAGAGAGTTCTAATTCGTTATGAGCAGCATCCGCTTTGTCTTTATCCTCTACAGCGATCAAATCACGTTCAAGATTTGCCATCGAAAATACAAGATTGCCCTCCGTTATTTCTGCGGCTTGATCAATCGTTTTTGGCGATAATTCCAAAGCATATTCCGCCCCAGGCTCCGACCATTCCAGCTCGATTCCTTTTGTACCTTTGTTTTTGCCATCGCGGTCTTCAGCTGATGCGATGCTCCAATCGATCATTCCAGCAACACTCGCCTTGCCGCCATTCTTCAGCGCTGTTTTTTGCTTGCCATCATCATACCTAGCAATCTCTGTAAAATCGGACGATTCAAACCGATTGGTATACGCTGTATTTGGGAGCCAATCAAGTCCAGACCGATAATCTTCAAAAAGCTGCTTATAGCTGTTTTCTCCTAGCAAAGTAGCTTGCAAAAATGCGGATACATACACTTTGGAAACTTGACGCTGGTCCTCAGCCGCAAGCAGCTCCTTACGACTCAAAAACAGGCCTCCCGGCGGACGCTCATCCATTCTCCCCCAGTCAGAATTAAATTGACTGTGATTAGCATCCGCGATATAAAGAGCTGCCTTAAACTTATCTGTTGACTCTTGGAACTTCGTTCTGCTGTACTGTCGATCACCGTAAAAATTGTTTACATCCGCATCTCGCGCCCCTTGAAGCGTCAAGTAATTTACATCGGTCAGCTGAGCCGATTTATTATCGACTTGCTTATCTGTTGGTGCAATTGCCACAACAGACTCGATTACAACATCATTTAAGCTCTCTAATGTTTTGTCGTCTTTAAACCAGCGATCCGCATCAGAAGCCATAGCTACTGCTTGGCCCCCGCGGGAATGACCAATTAATGCAACCCTGCTTATGTCAACTTTTCCGGTAAAAGGATTGCCGACTTCTTCGTTCAACTGTTTAATTTGCTGCAAATGCTTAAGAAGTACCCAAGCGCGTACTTTCATATCATTATTAGGTATACCAGACCAAACGGAATAGTTTAAAAAATTCTCATCTACTGAAATGGCTATTATGCCTTGGCTAGCAAGCAGCTCCCCCAAATAGCCATAACCCCCATCAGAGAAATCCTCCATCAAATGATTGCCATGTACGATAAGTGCAATTGGATATGGTCCTTCACCCTCCGGCATCCAGACACGCCCATTTAAAGGCAGAGCATGCTCGTCAAATCCCCAAAATTTTGTTTTCAGTTTTGACCATTCTGTAATATAAGCTGAAGCATCAACTGCCGTAGATCGAACATCAACCTCTTTGCCAAAAATGACTCTATGCTTATCCAGCCCGCTTCCATAAGTGAAAGCCTGAAATACAAACTTCCCATTCTCAGCTGGATCAGGCGCATTTATTGTATTGCGAATGGAATCGCTGTCCAGCGCGACGTCAGCCGTTTGAGACATAGCTGCAGTTCCTGGCCAATAAACAAACAGATAGCTGATCGCTGCAACAGAAGCTGCTCCCACCATAATCAAAAATTTGCTCCGTCGCTTTATTTTTAACTTTAAGAGGATACCGAGCAAACAGCCCGCAGCAGCCCCTAGTATGGTAAAAGCTAACGCAATGATAATCGACATGAGTATGCCAAGCTCTGCATAATACAAAATCAGATAAGCCTCTATCGAAGCGTATGTCCATACAGCCGCAAGTCTGCGTGGTATTGGTAAATACAACATTGAATATATAAATGATAGCAAGTTCGCTGCTAGACTCATAGCAACGATATTCAAAATTAAAAAAAGTAAAATATCAATAGCCGTACCAAGTCCAGTCGGCATGCCAAGCGCGGCTGCCGTCATCGCTAGTGACGCAAATAGAGCTGAGCTTCCTGTAGCAATTCTCGCTATATAATGATCTCGTTCATTTCTAAGCTCGAATCGATTTTTTAACCAAGCCATTATTTTTTTCCATCTTTTTGGCTCAGGAGGCTGCTGCAGCTGAAACTGCGGCTCTTGCAATACTAATTCCATAAATCCCCCTCAACAGTAATCCAGTTTCGGCTATTACGCTTCTCGATATGGACAGGCACTCCAAAAAAATCACTCATAAGTGCGGATGTCAGCACCTCAGAAGTGTCATTTGCTGCAAACACCTTCCCCTTCTTAATTAAAAGCGTTTTTGCAAAGCAAGGCAATATCTCTTCCACGTGATGGGTCACGTAAATAATGGTAGGAGCATTCTGCTCGCCTGCCACAGCAGCTATCATTTGGAGCAGCTGCTCGCGTGCAAATACATCAAGGCCTGTACACGGCTCATCCAGTATTAACAGCTTCGGAGAAGCCATCAGCGCTCTTGCGATCAACACTCGCTGCTTCTCTCCTTGTGACAGCGTGTTGTATGTTCGCTCCATTAAAGCTGTACAGCCAAGTGTTCTCATTAATTCTTCTGCTTGGATCATGTCAGCAGAATCGGTTTGATCATATAGTCCAATGGTTGCAAATTTGCCGCTAAGAACAATTTTCAGAGCAGTCTCAGAGCCATATAGCTTTTGCTGCAATGAAGTACTAACCCAACCAATGCTTTTTCTCAGCTCGCGTAAATCAAATTCACCGAATTTTTTCCCAAGTACAGCCATACTGCCCTCAGATGGCCAAATGTAGCCGTTAATCATATTCAGCAATGTTGTTTTGCCAGAACCGTTCAGTCCAAGCAAACACCAATGCTCACCTTCGTTTACTTTCCAGCTTATTTGTTCCAAAATTTTATTGTTATCTTGTTCCCACGAAACGTTATGAATGTCTATGATCATGATTAACTCTCCCATCTGTTGACTTTTAAGTATGCTATAAATTTGACTTGGCATATAATATCGACCATTATAATAATACAACGATTCTCGCTTATGTCGAAACCGTTCCAGCTAATAATCACATATATATAATTGTTATATCAGGAGTGATCTGCGTATGAAAACGAATCAACTAAAGCAATGGGCTCATTTTTTTCTGACTTATAAATTTGCGCTCGATGCTGTAGAAACAAAACTTAACATTCTAAATGAAGAATTTCAATTTATTCATGATTACAATCCGATCGAGCATATGAAGACCAGAATCAAAGCGCCAGAGAGCGTCATGCAGAAGCTTCAGCGCAAAGGGCTCCCTATCACTCTTGAGGATGCCAAAGAGCATATTCGGGATATTGCTGGTGTGCGCGTAATCTGTTCCTTCTCTACCGATATTTATCAAATCGTCGACATGATTAGCAAGCAAAGCGACGTGCGCGTCGTTGAGCTCAAGGATTATGTCATCAACCCGAAGCCAAATGGTTATCAGAGCATTCATTTGCTTATTGAGATACCGGTCTTCCTTACCGATCGAACTGAAAATGTGCTTGTAGAAATTCAAATTCGAACGATTGCCATGGATTTCTGGGC
>NZ_JBFTSN010000305.1:0-7966 GCF_056400045.1 Paenibacillus sp. 01L418 | reverse complement strand
CTGCTAAGCTCATGAAGCACATCATAGCCATAAGCAAGAACGTTAAATAAAAGCGCGTTGGCGCCGGCGTCAATCGCTTTTCGAGCATTCGCAGCAAGAGCTGAGGTAGGCCCTGTCAAGTTAACGGCGTAAAGCAGCTTTTGGCCGGTCTCTGCTTCAGCGCGACGCGCTGCATCCATACAAGCTTCGACACGTTTCTCCAGAGGGGTAAGTGGATTCTCAAATAGGATTTCATCATCCTTGATTAAGTCCACACCGCCAAGCGCTTGCTTATAGAACTGATCTTGAAGATTGGCTAGATCATAACCGACAACGGATTTGAAAATACTCATTAGCAGCGGGCGATCATGTACGCCAAGCAAATCGCGAACACCGTTTAATCCAAACTTAGGACCTGGAAAAGCAGATGCAAAATCCTCAGAAACGTCGAGATCCATAAGCTTGATTTTGCCGTCCATGGACAGCTTGCCGAATACAGTTACTAGCAAAGCAGGGAGGTCACGGCTGAAGTTGATGTCTGGGTAAGCAATTCGAATGTCGGCATAGCGCTCACCGGGCAATGCATTTTCGGGCTCATGGACAGTAACGGACAATACTTTTCCAAGATGCTTTTCCATATTCGCCTTTTGCGCTTCAGGAAGCTCAGTCCAGCTGCCGACGGTTAAGCCAACAGCGATCGAAAGCGCCTTTTTATTGAAATCCGCTCGATCATCATAAGAACGATACGTTGCGATACAAACTCCAATCATTCGTTAATGCTCCTCTCGATAGCTTCTCCAAGCTCGCCTGCACGTTCTGCTGAGCGATGGATAGCTTTCTTGATTGTTTCTGAAAAATGATTTTCGGCCATCAGCTCAAGAGCTGCCTGCGTCGTCCCATTTGGCGATGTGACCTTGCGGCGCAGCTCTGCTGGCTCTTCGCCGGTATGACGAACCATTTCCGCTGCGCCAAGAACCGTCTGAACGACAAGCTCCTTTGCTGCTGTCTCCGAAAATCCTAGTTGGATTGCGGTATCGATCATCGACTCCATAAAGTAATAGACATAAGCTGGGCCGCTGCCAGACACGCCTGTGACAGCTTGCTGGAGTGACTCGTCTACGATTGCATTAATGCCAACAGAGCTGAAAATCGCTTCTGTAAGTGCTTTTTGCGAAGTAGTCACAATATCTGAATAACTAATTCCAGTTGCTCCTAGACCAATTGTGCTGGATGTGTTCGGCATCGCGCGTACGACGGAAGCCTGCCCACCAAGCAGCTGCTCGATTGCTTTGATCGATAACCCGGCAATGACCGATATAATAAGCTGTTTAGAGGAAATGAACGGCTTAATGGATGCGATCGCTTCAGCAGCATCCTTAGGTTTCATGGCTAGAAAAATAATGTCTGCCTCTTTTAAATAAGCTTCATTAGAGGAGCCTTGCACGATGGTTTGTATACCGTATAGCTCATTTAGCTCAGAGAGCCGATCTTTATTTTGTCGATTGAGCATTGAAATCTTACTAGGTGCAATGAGGTTTTTGTTAATTAGACCTCGGGCAATGGCTTCCGCCATCGATCCGGCACCATAGAAGCAAATTTGCTGACTGGCAATTGCTGTTTGTGTAAGCTGTGTCATGAAGTATTCCTCCGTTGTTCCATTGATATTGGACTGAATTCGTCCTGTTAGCCCCGTATTTGTCCAGTTCCATAAACCAGATATTTAGTAGACGTCAATGCAGGCAAACCCATTGGACCGCGTGCATGAAGCTTTTGTGTACTAATGCCGATTTCAGCTCCAAACCCGAATTCAAATCCGTCGGTAAAGCGAGTAGAGGCGTTATGATAAACGGCAGCCGCATCAACATCTTGAATAAATCGCTCAGCGTTTTCGGAGTTTTCGGTCACAATACATTCGGAATGTTTTGTACTGAAACGGCGGATATGCGCAAGCGCGGCGTCAAGATCTGAAACGACGCGGATATTCATAATATAATCATTGTATTCTGTACTATAGTCCTCATCAGTTGCCGGTTTAATGCCTGTGAGAAGGGAAGCCGTTCTTTCGCAGCCGCGGAGCTCAACGCCTGCTTGAACAAAACGATCAGCAAGTGCAGCCAAATGCTGCTCTGCAAAAGCTTCGTGAACGAGCAAGGTTTCCATGGAGTTGCAAACCGATGGCCGTTGTACTTTGGCGTTAAAGGCAATCTCGACAGCCATCGTATAGTCAGCGCTGGCATCTATGAAGGTATGGCAAATACCAGCTCCTGTTTCGATGACCGGTACAGTGGCATTTTCAACGACATTTCGAATAAGCGATGCGCCTCCACGAGGAATGACAACATCAAGCAAGCCATTAAGCTTCAGCATTTCGTTAACCGAGGCACGATCTGAATCCTCTATTAACTGAATGGCATCAGCTGGCATTGCCGTATCTGAAAGTGCATTTTTTAATACCTCTACGATTTTACGATTTGACTCGATAGCAGCTGATCCGCCGCGAAGCACGACGCAGTTGCCAGTTTTTAAACATAAGCCAGCCGCATCGACAGTAACATTGGGACGAGCTTCATAGATCATGCCAATGACGCCGATTGGAACTCTGATCTTATTTACTTTAAGTCCGTTAGGACGATCGAAATGCTCAAGCAGCTCACCAACAGGGTCCGGAAGCTCAACAATTTGTCTAAGTCCCTCAGCAATGGATGCTATACGATCTTTATTTAAAGCAAGGCGATCGAGCATGGAAGGGCTTGTGCCTTGCTCGCGACCTCGCTGCAGGTCAAGCTCATTTGCAGTAATAATTGCGTTAGTCTCGGCGATTAATGCATCAGCCATACGAGATAGAGCCGTATTTTTTTGTTCTGTGGACAAACGATTCATAATGGCAGTTGCATCTTGAGCTAAAGTTGCTTTTGTTCTCACTTCACTGATCATAGCGGAATCCCCCTTATTATTTTAATGTAATCCATTCGTCTCGATGAATAAATTCGATACGGGATACATCGACTCTACGTTTAACTTCTTCAGTAGTAAGGCCGGCCACAGCTTGAATTTGCCATGCTGCATAATTGACAACGCCTCTGCCAATGGTTTGGCCTTGTGGATTAATGACTTCGACGACATCTCCGGAATGGAAATCGCCTTGAATTTCTTTTACGCCGGCAGGGAGGAGGCTTTTGYCGCCTTCCAGCAAGGCTTGAACAGCGCCTTCATCTACAAAAACCTTGCCTAGCGGCATAGAGTGAAAGCCAAGCCATTGCTTCTTCATCGGAAGGCTGTTCAGCTTCGTATCAAAATATGTACCGCGGCCATTGCCTTCCACAGCTAGCTTCAGATCGCCTTCTTGCTGCACCTTACCGATAAAAGCATGTACGCCGCCGCGCATGGCGATGCGTGCTGCTTCGATTTTGGAACGCATGCCGCCTGTTCCGACGGAAGAGCCAGCTCCGCCTGCGAGCTTCATAATATCTTCAGATATTTGATCGACGCGCTCGATCTTGACCGCTTGCGGATTTTTACGAGGGTCCTCTGTGTATAAGCCGTCCATATCGGTAATGATGATCAGCTGTGAAGCTTTCGTCATCGCAGCGACAAGCGCTGATAAGCTGTCGTTATCACCGAATTTAGGAACAAGCTCGTCGGTTGCCACCGTATCGTTTTCGTTAATAATCGGTATGATGCCAAGCCGCAGAAGCTCTTCGATTGTCATAAGTGCATTTTGAATGCGGCGGCGATTGGAGAAATCCGCACGCGTAAGCAAAATTTGTGCAGCTACTATGCCATAACCGTTGAAGGCTTCTTGATAGGCTTGCATAAGCAGTGCTTGCCCTACAGCAGCGGCTGCTTGTTTTTCATGAACGATTTTTGGCTTTGCAGCATAACCGATTTGACGAAAGCCAGCTGCAACAGCACCTGAAGTTACGAGCATCACGCCATTTCCTTTTTTATGCAAGGAAGCGAGCTCTGATGCGAAATATTGAATACGCTCGCGGTTTAGACCCCCTTCTTCCGAGGTAAGCGAGCTGCTGCCAATCTTTACGACAATACGTTCCGTCATCATTAATCCCATCCTATGCTTGTTTGGTGACAACAAAAAAGACTTTCGTCCATAAAGGACGAAAGTCTTTGCTTCCGCGGTACCACCTTTGTTGATAATCCTTAAATAGAATTATCCAGCTTAAGCCTATAACAGAAGGCGCTGTCCGGTTCATAGCCGGCCGCTCGGAGGTAGGTTCAGCAAGCGGCCTTCGGTAAATTCTTGCAGCCCATGGAATTTACTCTCTGATCGCGACCCATCTTGCTTAATTGTCCCGTCATCACGTTTCATGTTCAATTCCTACAAGCATATCACGATCCCATGCTGCTGTAAAGCAAGGTAAATGGCGGATATATTCTAAAATAAATTTAGTTTTCCAATCCGTTCAATCGCTTCTTGCAGGCGTTCTTCACTTGTAAGAAGACCAAGCCGAACAAAGCCTTCACCATGGGTACCAAACCCTACGCCTGGAGCGACAACAACATCAGCCTCATAAAGCAGAAGGTCCGCAAAAGATTCAGATGTATAGCCTTCAGGTACAGGCAGCCAGCAGAAAAAAGATCCTCCTGGCCGAGCGGCTTTCCAACCAATTCGGTCAAGGGCAGTAAACAGGGCATTGCGACGGCTTTCGTACATTGCTGTAAGTTCAGCGACACATTGCTGTGGCCCCGTCAGTGCAAGTGCGGCTGCTTCCTGAATGCCACCGAATAGGCTGCAATAATAATGATCTTGGATTAAATTGATTAGCTTGACGATTTGAGCATTTCCGATCGCAAAGCCAACACGCCAGCCAGCCATGTTATAAGTTTTGGATAGGGTATAAAACTCAACGCCTACTTCTTTCGCGCCTGGCGTCTGCAAGAAGCTGATCGGTTGATTATCATCGAAGCCAATTGCGCCATAGGCGAAATCACTTGCAACAACGATACCGTGCTTTTTTGCGTATTCCACCGTTTGTGCATAAAATTCCGCATTAGCAACAGCACCTGTTGGATTGTTCGGATAATTCATGAACATTAGCTTTGCGCGCTCGGCTATTTCTGGACTTATGGCGTTATAGTCTGGCAAATAGCTGTTTTGTTCTGTTAACGGCATAAATGACATCTCGGCACCTGCAAGCGCCACCCCAGACCAATAGTCAGGATAACCAGGGTCCGGCACGAGACAGACATCGCCGGGATTAAGCAGGCATTGGCTAATTTCGACAAGGCCAGTTTTTCCTCCGAAGAGGATAGCGACTTCAGTAGTGGGATCTATATCTACGTTATAATCCTCTTTGTACCGCTTCGCCACGGCTTCCTTTAGAAAAGGGTAGCCGCTAAAGGGTGGATATTTATGGTACAACGGATTAGCTGCAGCTTCCTGTAGCTTCGCAACAATATGGGGAGGAGTCGGTTGATCCGGATTGCCTTGTCCCAAATTGATGACATCGCGTCCTTTGGCCGTTTGAGCATTTGCTTTGGCGACCAGCTTGGCAAAAAATTGCGTCGGAAGTACATTCATCCGTTCCGCAGGTTGAATAAAGTGTTGACCGATTTGTGTTTCCATACCTCACACTCCACATGACAAAATCGCTATCTATTTAGGCAATAGCTTTAATGTAGCATGAATAGCGGGAGATGAGAAGCGGCTGGTTATGCAGCCGGAATGCCTACCCTGTCAATAAAGGGTTTAATATCTGCTTTGAACAGGAATAAAAAAGGTCTGCGCTTCTCATCAAACACGAGCAAGAGAGGAGGCTTTTCCTTACAATAAAAGAGAAAAAGATCATCGGATGTAACGGAAACGTCATTTGCTTTGATGGTCACGGCCTTCTCAAGAGGAACACGATACACATAGCTGCAGCTTGAATCATTTGTCATTTGTGGAGCAAGACCAGTGATGGAACCAACCCATGAAGAAGCCATCTCTTGATATTTGGCGTCATTTGGGATTGTCTTTGTTACTTTACCGGCGGCTACATCGAATACTTGAACTGGCTTAAGCCCTGTTTCTGGGTTAGGAGCGCCGCTAAGTGCTTGATGAGCAGAAGCGAAGTTGGCAAACAGGAAAATCGAGCAGCAAGCAAGAAGCATTGCAGCTATTCGTTTTGGAAGCATAACAGACATTCTCCTTTATGTTCGTAAAGTAGTAAATCCCTCGTTGTTACGTTTCCCATCTTGACACAGAACCATGACAGGGTATCATTAGGTGAAAAAAGGATCAACAGGAGGAACGGCATATGAGTAAACCATTGCGGCTTGCATTGCTGCAAATGCATATAGAAGCAGGAAATCCAGAAGCTAACTTCACGAAGCTGGCGAGCATGCTTGAAGAAGCGATGAGCCAAACGAGTAAACCGGATGTCATTATGTTTCCGGAAATGTGGAACACAGGTTACGCTTTAACTGAAATAAAAACGATTGCAGATCGTGAAGGCGAACGCACTCGTGCTTTTTTATCTGATTTTAGCAAGAAGCACAGCGTTCATATTATTGGAGGTTCAATCGCGGAACTTAAGGAAGACAAAGTGCTGAATACAATGTATGCATTTGATCGTTCAGGCCATGTTGTATCCGATTATTCAAAAATTCATTTATTCCGTCTTATGGATGAAGAAAAATATTTGGCTGCAGGAGATAAGCTTGGCAGGCTTGAGATAGAAGGGACAAAAGCAGGCATGATGATTTGTTATGACATCCGCTTCCCTGAGCTAGCTCGCAAGCTTGCGCTGGATGGAGCCAAATTGCTATTCGTTCCAGCAGAATGGCCGCATCCAAGACTTCATCATTGGCGTACTTTGCTTACGGCACGTGCAATTGAAAACCAAATGTTCGTCATCGCGTGCAACCGGATGGGCTCGAGCGGTGACACTAATTTCTTTGGTCACTCGCTCGTGCTTGATCCTTGGGGAGAGACGATAGCGGAAGCGGGCGAAGAGGAAACGATTATATACGCAGACATCGATTTGGATTTAGTTGATGCTGTACGCACAAAAATTCCTGTTTTTGAAGATCGCAGACCTTCTATTTATGAAGCTTGATTACCGATAGCTGCTTATAGTCATATTGAGTGTACGGATAAATGCTTCAGCAGCTTTGGATAAATATCTGCCTTTGCGGCTCGCCACGACTAACGTTCTTGTAGGCTTGGACGACAAGGGAAGGTAAACAGGCATAAAATCAGAGCCTTTGACTCGCGTAAGCATTTGCGGGACAAAGGCTATTCCCATTCCGCCTGCCACTAAGGATTGAATGGTTTCCATATTGCTGCTCTCGAATACGATTTGCGGAGTGAAACCTGATTGCTCACACAGTTCGACTGTAATTTGCCGAAAGCCTTGTCCGCGCTTAAGTCCAATAAACGGCTCTTTATCAAGTTCGGAAATCGAGATTGAGCCTTCTCTTAGTGAAAGAGGGTGCTGTGGAGGGACGGCTAAGCAGATTTCTTCCTCCAAGAATGGTTCCCATGCGAGAGAGTTGTCAATGAGCGGCAGCGAGAGCAGACTTAAATCGGTACCGCCGCTCGCAGTAAGCTGCTCAAGCTTTGCAGTTGTTTCTTCAACTAGAACGACTTCAATCTGCGGATATTGTTCACCAAATACTGGCAAAACAAGCGGGAGTATATGTGAGCCAGTTAGCGGCAATGTACCGACAACAAGTCGTCCGCGCCGCATTTGCGCCATATCGTCCATTTCCTGCTTTAACTGCTCAACAGCGTCAAGAATTGCTTGTGATTTATGAACGAATACTTGTCCAGCTTGCGTTAGTTCTACAGAATTTGTTGTTCGCCGGAACAGAAGTACGCCGATTTCTTGCTCAAGCTTGGAGAGCTGCTGACTTAGTGAGGGCTGAGCGATATGAAGCTTTTCCGCTGCTCTTGAAAAGTTTTTCTCTGAGGCGATTTGAATAACATAATTTAATTGTCTCAATTCCATATAAATTTTCCTTTCAATTGTTTATTATGTAAGGA
>NZ_JBFTSN010000304.1:0-8064 GCF_056400045.1 Paenibacillus sp. 01L418 | reverse complement strand
CGTGAAATACGGGCAGCTTATCGAACAAACGCGGGATGCAATTGAAGAACATACCGATCGGCATCGTTGGTGGGTAAAAGGGATTCGCCGCACCGTATTAAAAGAGATGTTCCCTCATCAAAAACGGATGCGACTGCTGGGTGGAGCTCTTAAGGCCTACCAGAAAACAGGGCTTCGCAAAGTCGCACACGCCAGCGGGATGATGAAGCTGTTTCCATCGCATTTGCGGGAGATGGAGAACATATTACCTGACACATCATATAAAGGAGTGGCCGAGAAAATCGGGGTCAGGCACTTGGCTAAAGGGGAAAGAATCGCTACTGTTGCATTATTTCGAGGCTGCCTCATGGATATGATGTTTACGCAAACCAACATCCATACCGTTAAATTGTTAACGGAATCGGGATTTGACGTGCTCATACCCGTGACTCAAAATTGCTGCGGCGCCTTGCACGCCCACAGTGGGGAGTCCGAAGAAGCCAAATCTCTGGCACGGGTGAATATCAGAGCCTTTAAGGATGCGAACGTCGATTTTATCGTAACCAATGCGGGAGGCTGCGGAGCAATACTGGTCGAATACGATCATTTACTCCATGATGATCCGAATTGGAAAGCAGATGCCGAATGGTTTGCCGAGCGGGTCATTGACATTTCCGATCTTCTGGTTCGGATAGGCCGCAAGCTGCAGTTCTCAGAACGAGGTACAAGTAAAGCGGAGAAATCACTCCGTATAACATATCAAGATTCTTGTCATCTCCGTAATGTCATGCGTGCATCGGATGCACCAAGAAAGCTTATGGGAGAGATTGATGGCGTAAATTATGTTGAAATGAAAGAAGCGGATCGCTGCTGCGGCTCTGCAGGTATTTATAATGTGACTCAACCGGAAATGGCAGGACAAATACTGGAGCATAAGATGGTGCACGCGAATAATACACAGGCGGAATACATTGTGACCAGCAATCCTGGCTGCTTGCTGCAAATGAAGCATGGGATTGAGAAGCACGGCTCTCCTGAACGAGTGAAAGCTGTCCATATCGTGGATTTTCTATTTGATCGATTGAACATCGATTAGTAATGAAGTAGTTTCAAGTAGTAAAATGTTTAAAATAGACGAAAACATTATGAAATGAAACATATTTTGTTGATTTCCAAGAATTCATTCCATACAATAAAGGTACAACCTTTCGGAAATGTAATCGTTTATTGCTTTTGCTTAAAAACCATCTGCTGGAGATATGAGGGAGTGCCATGAAGGACGACTTGAATGACAGACAAAAACAAATAATTCAACAGTTACAGACCAAAGGTGAGGTCAAAATATCGGAATTGAAGGAACATTTCGACGTAACGGATATGACTGTGCGAAGAGATTTGGAGAAAATGGAACGCAGCGGCCTGCTTAAAAGAACGTTCGGTGGCGCCATTCTTGCATCGAAAGATGTTGCCTTGGGAGAGCGTTCTATTGTACGAGGAGTAGAGAAAGAACGAATCGGGCGTCTTGCAGCCAGCTTAGTGCAGGCTGGTGAATCGATATTTATTGATGGAGGTTCTACGACGCTTCAGATTGCACGGCATCTTCCGGAAGATGCCAATATTACCGTTGTTACGAATGCTATTAATGTAGCTGCCGAGTTGTCAGAAAAAAGGATTCCGACCATAGTTCTTGGTGGCATATTAATGGATACGACCAAGTCAATGGTTGGGCCTGTCACACTGGAGACGATTTCTCGTATGGCATTTGACAAGGTGTTCTTAGGAGCAACGGGACTTCATCCTCAGCACGGATTCAGCAACTCCAATATGCATGAAGCAGAAATCAAGCGTGTTGCCATTCAAAAAGCAAAAGAGTCGTATATTGTAATTGATCACTCTAAGTTCGGTACGAGCATGCTGGTTTCTTTCGCGGATTTGAAAGTCGTCACAGCAATAATTACGGACGAAAGACCGAATCAAGAAATGGTTTCCATTTGTCAAACCGCCGAGACAACCATCTTCTTAGCATAGATATCATTAGTTGRATTTGTCTCTACGCTTATGTTTTATGTATCACTTAATTGTTATTGAAATGAAATCGATAAGGATGAATGAACCAATCGTTGTGACATCACAATGGTTGGTTCATTTTTATTACCGAATATTATACAGAATCTACGTTGTCTACCAACCATACTAGTTATGCTTGATCAGATTCATCAAATATTGAAGCCAAAATACCACCAAAACACATAGCAGTTTCAAAGATAAGTACATGTTAATAGAGATGGACGAAGTGATAGGATAATGATGTTAAGAAGGGATCCTATCACGGGGGGGTATTTAATTGAAAACAATGATTTGGAATCGAGTTTTCCTAGTTGTGATGATTGTGATGTTGTTGACGATGAGTTGGCCGACGGGAACGAATATTTCATATGCTCAAGCAGGTGAAAGCTCGATTTTCTTTGACAATTTTGAAGATGAAGAAGCTGCAGCCTGGACCCACGAAAGTGGAACCTGGGCTACCGTTAATAGTACGGGAGTAACTTTATTTTCTGATGAATTCGAGAATGAAAGTGCTGCAGGGTGGACTAATAATGGGGGCGAGTGGTCTAGCGTACAAGGCGAAACGTCCAAAGCCTATCAACAGAGTTCCAGCAACGGGGGAGCAGAGCTAATTGCAGGGAGCAATGCTTGGACAGATTACTCCTTTGAAGCGGATGTGAAGCTGATCAGCGGCGCTGGAGCGATGCTGGATTTTCGGCATCAGGATAACCAGAATTTTTACTATTTGTATATGAGTGAATCGTACATCAGGCTGATGAAACAAAACGGCAGCGCTCAAGATTGGTTAAAGGCATATGATGGTCCTTCACTTGATGTCTCGAGGTTTGTGCATCTGAAAATCGATGTGATAGGGAATCAAATCCGTGTATATAAAGACGGTGAATTGGTCATAGAGACTACGGACGATAACGGTTATATTCCATCCGGTAAGGTAGCGCTTGCCACATGGGCCTCATCGGCGCAATTCGATCATGTTGCCGTGACAGATCTGTCTGCTAATCAAGTTTATTCGCAAACGGAGAGTAGCGGCGGTATTTCCTATACAGGCAATAGCACTTGGGCTAATTATTCCGTACAAGCTCAAGTTATGCCGACAGCGATAAGCGAGGATGGAACGGTAGGCTTAAGCCTGAGACATAAGGATAGTCATAACAGATACGATCTACAATATATCGAAGCTGGGAAAATCCAGATTGTCAAAGTTTTGGACGGAGAAGTGACGGCGCTTTCAGAAGCGGCTTTCAGCATGGAAAAGGGCAAGTCCTATACATTCAAAGGTGTAGCAGGGGGGAAATACATCGATTTTTATATTAACGGCGTTAAACTACTGTCTACAGTAGACACATCTTTTGCAACCGGAAAGATTGCTTTGACGATGTCGAGGGCAACTGCGGACTTTGATAATATCGAGGTGCAAAAGGTATTAGCACCTGTTAATTCGGATGGTCATACAGCTTATTATGTTAGTTCCAGCACTGGCGATGATGCGAACGATGGTTTAAGCGCTGAACGCGCATGGAAAACTCTGAATAAAATCAATATTTCGACTTTCAGTGCAGGGGATTCCATCCTCTTGAAATCGGGCGACGCATGGAATGAACCGCTTGTTTTGAAGGGGTCGGGCTCGAAGGAATATCCGATTACTGTTTCTTCTTATGGTTCAGGCGCTAAGCCTGTCATTTCGTGGAATGCTCCATACGGTGGAAGTGTAGTCACTGGACATAATTTAAGCCACTGGACGATTAAGGGATTAGCCGTTAACATCCTAACCTCTTCAACGTTATCATGGAGCAATATTACAGCAGGAATTAACGTTATATATGATAATGCCGAGCGGTACGAAAATCTTCGAATTGAAGAGAATGAGGTATACAGCGCTAATTACAACAGTAATAGCAATGGAATTATGATTACGGCGTTGATTCCGGGAACAGACATCAAAGAGGTTGCGACGGATGTGTCGATAATTAACAATGAGGTCCATAATGTGGGGTGGTATGGAATAACCACTGCTGGATGGGATACCGCGAAAAACGAGGATTTGCGCTCCCAGATGCTTTTTGGAAGATTTAAAATCAGCGGAAACTACGTGCATCATACTGCCAGCCAAGGAATCGTTCTGCAAGATGCTCATCATTCCGTTATAGAAAGAAATGTTGTTCATGATGGAGGTCTCGGTGTGGACACTTGGGGGCCAGGTGGCTTGTGGATCATTGCCTCCCGGGATTCTGTAATTAAATTTAACGAAGTTTATAACATGAAGGACGCGGAATCGGGGTATGACGGATCAGGGGTCAACGTGGATTGGTACTGTGACAATATTACCGTTCAGTATAATTACGCGCACGATAACAAAGGCAATGGAATAACGACAATGAGTAATTACGGAACAAAAATATGGAATAACAAAGTCAGAGGCAATCAAGGGCTACAATCGAACGGGAATGGTCAAATTGCACTCGGGAATTTCACGGGTAGACCCGATCTCTCATCAGGAGAGCATGATCTTGATGTTGCAAATAATATGATCATCGTAGACATAGAGAATACGGCCGCGATCAATAGCGCTTCTAATCCCCATGGAACGTGGACAGGAAATAAGATTTATAATAATCACGTTGCGATTGCCAGAGGAATAACGAACTTCAATATTTTCGATATTGCTTCAAATACGAACTTTGATGTTATTGATCATAACGATGTCACTAATGAAGCACTAGCCTTTAGCTCGATTTATCATGGAACAACCTATACGAGTCTTGGATCATGGCAACAAGGTACAGGGTTTGACGGCAATACACAAGTGCTGCCGATTGATGAATCGATTCCTTCGACGGTAAATCAAGTTACCGCGACGCTTAACGATTATCCTGAGTTATCCTGGTCGGAGGCAGAAGATCAAGGGAACGGGATCCTGCACTATAACATCTATAGAAGTGAAGACGCGGCTTTTTCGCCAGCTTATTCCAATATGGTGGGAGAATCCACTACGACAAATTTTATTGACAGGGAAGAAGCACGGCCAAACACGACGTATTATTACAAGGTAGAAGCGGAAGATCGGAGCGGAAATGTAGGGGCTGCTTCAGAGGCTGTCCATCTAACTACCGGACCGACTGTCCCGGAAACCGAGCAACCGAAAATGGTTGATTTTGCAACCTTTCGAGATGGTTATCAATTAAATGTTACCGATTTACAGACTATGCCTTATATCGCGGGAATACGACCCATTCAAAAAGTAGAGCTGTACGTGGATGATAGATTGATTCAGGAAATGACGGTATCACCTTATGCATATACCGTAAAGGGCTTAAGCAATGGAGAGCATACTTTGCAATACAAGGTTTACGATATGACCGGGACTGTTACCGAGTCGAGACGGATTAAAGTAAACAAACAAGTTACCGCCCTGCGCAGCTTATTCACACAATCTAGGCCGACAATTGACGGCTCAATCAAAGAATGGGGTACGCCCGAGTTTGTCATGGATCAGAAAGCCCAGGTGAAAAGTATTGAAAGCACTTTCTCTGATCAATGGTCTCCGCAAAGGTTAAATGCAATAGGGCATACCCGGTGGGATAATGACAATTTGTATATCGCAATTAAGGTTATGGAAGACGTACATCGTTTGCCTATCTCGAATGCGGCCGATTTGTGGAAAGGCTCCAGCATTCAGATCGCCATAGATCCCGATAGAGGAACTATTCCGGGAAGCAAAGGATACACTGAATTCGCATTTGGGTTAACAGATGAAAGCCAGACTGTCGGATATCGTTACAATGCTATTGCCGGCAAAACTGCAGGTGAGTTTACCGCAGGCGAAATGGAGATCACCAGAGACGAAGCGACGAAGTCTACTAGTTACGAATTGAGTATTCCTTGGGGCGAAATCATTCCGGGAGGAATTTCAGTTAAAGACGGTTCCGCCTTAGGGATCTCTGTACTTGCCAATTATAGCGACGGAAGCTTCATCAACCCGGGTAATGGAGATGCCCGAAATGGATGGATTGAATACAATAGTGGGATAGGTGCTGGAAAAGCCCCAATTCAATATGGATATTTGATTCTTAGCAAACAGATATTTGAAACTCCAACGATTAGCGCGATAGCCGGAAATGGAGAGGCGCAATTAAGTTGGAGTGCGGTAGCCGGAGCAACAGGTTATAACATTAAGTACGGTACAGCTAGCGGTT
The DNA here is from genome assembly GCF_056400045.1 of Paenibacillus sp. 01L418. Taxonomy (NCBI): domain Bacteria; kingdom Bacillati; phylum Bacillota; class Bacilli; order Caryophanales; family Paenibacillaceae; genus Paenibacillus; species Paenibacillus sp. 01L418. The sequence goes on along the minus strand of NZ_JBFTSN010000304.1, from coordinate 1,825 downwards.
TGCATTCTAGCAAGATTGATGCAGGAAGCGTCACCCATCTTACTGTATCTGGGCTGACAAAGGATACGACCTATTACTTTGTTGCGGAAGCCTACGATGCATATGGCGAAAGCGGTCTTTCTAACGAAGTATCAATCGTCGCTTTAGGCGAGAGTGGTATCGGAAGTCCTGAAAGCCAAGTCGGCAACGCTGACTCAAAGGTAGAGATTAAGGACGGGGCGGCTCAAGTGAAGTTGGATGAAGGTCAATCGAAAGCTGTCGTCCTCTTATCGGAAGTCGGGAATTACCCGCTTCAAGTGCATCTTGGCAAAGTGGCGATTACCATAAGTCAAAAGACGCTGGATGATCTCAGAAAACAATCAGGCATTATCGCTGGTACTTTAATTGAAGTGACCATGAGCCCTATTAACAATTCTGCTATATTAAACGTGCCGATCAGCGGCAGCAAAGCGACGATGAAAATCGCAGGTGAAGTTTATGATTTCGAAGTCAAACTCAAGACTGCCGATAATCGTGAAATCCCAACCGATATAGTCTCAGGCGGCATTACGCTATCTCTGCCTTATGATCCCGGTCAAGTCGATGAGAAGCTTCTCGGTATTTACTATTACGATAAGGCGAAGATGCAATGGGAATATGTCGGCGGTGAAATCGATGAGGCCATGAATCAAGTTAAGGTAACGCTGCAGCATCTTAGCGTGTATTCGGTTATGGAGTATAACAAGACTTTCAGCGACGTGAAGGAAGGTCACTGGGCGAAGCGGGTGCTTCAAATATTGGCAGCAAAGCATATTGTCAATGGTGTGGATGAGTGGAGATTTAACCCTGAAGGAAAAACAACCAGAGCAGAATTCGTAACTTTACTGGCGAATGCTTTAAACCTGGAAGATGATGGTGTGAGCAATTCGTTCATCGACGTCAAAGAAGAAGCATGGTATGCGGATAGTATAGCGGCAGCAATTAAAGCTGGAATCACTTCAGGGATAAGCGCAAATCAGTTTGCCCCAGACCAATTCATCAGCCGAGCGGAAATGGTCACGATGATCGTGCGTTCGGCCGGCATTCAACCGAAGCCTGTGGCGACAGTCGGCTATACGGATGCGCAAGATATTCCGAGATGGGCTCTACCCTACATTGCCGCTGCCGAAGAAGCGAACTTGGTGCGTGGAAGAGGAAGCAACTTGTTTGCGCCTCAGAGCAATGCGACGCGGGCGGAAGCTGCCCAACTCGTTTACAATCTATTGAATAAATAAAGGGAGCGATGGCACATGTTGCTACAGGAAGGACAGAAAATGATATTTATTGGCGACAGCATTACGGATTGCGGCAGAAAGGATGATCCTGAAAATATAGGAGGCGGATATGTACGCATCGTTCGGGATTACTTATCGATCGTACGACCGGAGATCTCTTTGCAGGTAGAGAACCGTGGGATAAGCGGTGAGACGATATTGGATCTAAAGGCACGTTGGAATGAAGATGTAATCGAGTTAAAGCCGGACTGGCTATCCGTATCTATTGGCATAAATRATGAATGGAAAAATGTCAGCTGCGATGATTTCAGAGATACCTACCGGGAATTATTGGCTGAAACGAAAAGCAAAACGGGGTCATCGTTGATATTAATGGAAACGACAATCCTATCCGAAGATTCGAACGACGGGAAGAATGAACGACTTCTTCCCTATAATCAGATAATTAGAGAAGTCGCGGCGGAATTCGAAGCCATTCTCGTGCCTCAGTTTCAGTCATTTACAGCATATTTAAGGGAGCAGCGCGGGAAAACACTAACCGTGGATCAAGTTCACATGAACTCGACAGGGAA
>NZ_JBFTSN010000303.1:0-8091 GCF_056400045.1 Paenibacillus sp. 01L418 | reverse complement strand
ATTTGTAGCTGTACCTGATGCTGAGCAGTTTGCTGCTGAACATCTTGCATATTGCAAGGAATTAAACGTAAAAGGCCGTATCTTAATTGCTGATGAAGGAATTAACGGAACGCTCTCAGGAACCATCGAGCAAACTGAACAATATATGGCGCATATGCGTGCGAATCCTTTATTTTCGGATATGGTTTTCAAAATCGACGAAACAGATAAACATGTTTTCAAGAAGATTTTTGTACGTTACAAGAAAGAGCTAGTGACGCTTCGTTATGATAAGCCTTTAGATCCGAATACATTAAGCGGCACTCGTCTATCACCTAAAGAATTTCATGAGTATTTGCAAAGAGAAGATGTTATMGTACTAGATGGCAGAAGCGATTATGAATACGATCTTGGTCATTTCCGCAACGCGATCAGACCCGATCTTGAAACATTCAAGGAGTTTCCTGAATGGCTTCGCGAGAATATGGCGGAATTCAAAGACAAGCCGATCATTACCTATTGCACAGGCGGCATTCGCTGCGAGAAGCTTACTGGCGTTATGCTTAGCGAAGGCTTTAACGACGTCTACCAGCTTGAGGGCGGTATTGTAACCTACGGCAAGGACGAGGAAGTACAAGGCAAACTGTTTGATGGCAAATGTTATGTATTCGATGAGAGAACATCCGTTGTCATTAATCAAACAGACGAAGCAGTTGTTGTAGGCAAATGCCACCACTGCCAGCAGCCTGCTGATACCTATATCAATTGTGCGGATGACTCCTGTCATTTGCAGCATATCGTATGTAAGGAATGTGAAGAAACGAAGCATGGTTTTTGCTCTACAGCGTGCGAAGAGCATGTTGTTAGCGTAAAATAATGAGCAAGCAGCTATAGATTTTGGTTATTTTGCTGGAACATGGTTAACCTAAGCTAGCCTCGGAGTTTTAGGCAATCACGCTAGTGGAGGTTATTGTGGATGGCTCACAACAAAAACAAATCAATTCCAAGCAAAAATCAAGCGTTTGAAGACAGCTCCAAGGAAGCGGAAAATAATTCAGCTTCGGCCAGAGCAGAGAATATCAATCAAAAAGGCCATGTTCCGAATAGCCCATCAACCGGCTAGACGAATAATCGTTTTGCAACAGAAAAAAGAGCTGCCCATGAGTGTTACTCACGGACAGCTCTTTTCTTATGTATTCCAAGGTTTATTTGGTGACAATGGCTTCCCAGCGATGCTGATATTTTAAAAGCCGTGGATGCAGCTGTGCAGGCTCTTCCGTCAACAAAAGCCTGATTTTCACGATCCATTCCTCGAATGATGAGAACGAAGCGAACATATTCGCCATTTCAGCCGTCATGAGTACAAATAGTGGTTTCGGATAGGTTTCGGCCAAATGTCTTAGAGCAAAATCGATTGGCGTATACTTCTTGCGTTTAATTTCAAAACGTTCAACAACGATGTTCGTCTCAGCTCGGTCCCGCTTCCATTCATGCAGTCGATCTTCCCGCTTATAAAATGGGCTGACGTTCTCTTTTGACATCCTCTTGATGCTCAGCTCATGCAGTGGATAGAGAACAAGCTTGCGAAAGGAACGCGCCTGCACCCAATCTGCGGCTAGATCAAGCTCTCGTTCCGTTGTATGCTCAAATGTATCATAGTATACAATCGTTCCTTTAAGCTCATCTACAGGCGGCTCATAGCCGAATGGCATTTTCTGCACGTTATCCACCATTTATTTGCAGCCTCCTATTATCTAAGTCGTCAAATGCTTAGGAGCCTAAAATAACATACTTGGTGGGAAATTGCCAAGTCAGAGCTTCCTGTAGTCACTTTTCATTATATTCTTCACTAAACTTGACCATTTGGAGTTGGCGGGACAATATTTTCGGGCAACCTTCTCAATGGTCGTTAGTCCCTTCCCTACATAATTTTTGGATAAGAGCTGTCCAAACTTTCGGACGCTGTCCCCTTTCGTTTCAAAGCTGAACGCTTTATTGTATTTATCGCCATCTATCGCATTGAGGCCAAATAAGTTGTTTTTACTCTTGGCCAGCCTGCTTTTGCCATTTCCACTCTCCAGCTTCATCACGGCTATTGTAAAATAAGCATTTATGCCGTATTCATCCTCCACTTCAAGGATAGCTTGTTCCAAATCATGCCCGGATAGTGCTGTTCCTTCGAATATTTTCTCAATATGCTCGATGGTAAGGCCAGAATCAGACTCTACAGCTGATGTTGGCTTCATAAGTTCTTCCTCTACTGCTTCTTCTAAAATTTCTATTTTATCTATACGTTGCTCCTCGCTTTTTGCCTTAAGTGCAGTGGCAGGCTGACGATTAACATCAGCAGCAAGGGATAATACGGAAACTTCACTTTTCACCTTTTTTGCATATCCGCCATGTACGTATCCACCATTTTGCAGCTTAAGCCAACCATTGTCTGTTTCTTCTGTAATTTCAAGCTTTGCTCCCTTTTCTACAACCTTTATAATATCCGAAGTGGCGCTCGGTTTTGTTCGAATGTTAAGGTAATACGCGGTAACCTCATATGTATTCATTAGTTTTTCAGCGATGGCTGGCGGTTGTTCAACTTCAAGAGTCGTTTCAAGCGGGATGGTTGGAGGTTGATCAGATGCGTTAACTGTAGCTGCGCTAATCTCGTTGAATATTACAGGTATAGGTGCTGGAGTGGGTGAAGCGATGACTTTTTTATTGTTCTCTAAGCTGTCAACAACAAGCGGTGATAGGGTAGTTAAGGAAAATGGATCTGCTGCAGACGTTTCTAAAGCTTGTGAATCCGGTTCGTTATTTAAAGGTTGGACGTACATGCCTAAAGTAATGACTAACGATAAAATGAGCAAGTAAACTAATAAATGCTGGTTCAACTTTTTTCGCATGATTATACCTCTCCCTTAAGTTAATGAAGTATACCTGTTACGATATAAGTTAGATGGCGAGAATAAGCAGGCATCAAGAAACAGTGGACGGTCTGTGAAGATTATATGTCGCTCATTCCTTCAAAAGACGAGTTTTTATGCTTCTTGTAAATTATGAGAAATTTTTTAGCATTTAGGGATCGAGGTTTAAAACACAAAAAAAGCGCTTCATCCCTAGAGGATAAGCACTTTTTTTTATCTATAAAAATCGCTAAAAAAATTTTTTTATTGCTCTAAATGTACGGCTTAAAATCTATATTTTCGTCATTTGCTTGCGCTTTATTTTTTAAATCCGGTTGCATGAGCAGCGATAATCGTATCCATCTGCTCGTTCCACTCATCATCTTCGGTGCATCGCTCAGGGTGAGCCTCAAACCATGCAACCGTCCGTTTAATCCCTTCCTCAAAGGAAAGATCCGCTGAAAAATCGGGAACTAAGCTTTTGATTTTGCGGTTATCAAATACGCTCGTGACAGATTTATCGCCGAGCAAGCCGCCCTCAAGATCAGGGTCATGCGAAATAAGAAACTCGGAAGAAATATGGACAAGCTTCGGCTCTACGCCAGCTGCTGAACCAATCGCTTCATAGATTTGATTCCACGTAAGGACTTCGTCTGAAGTTATATGATACGCCTCTCCGATCGCCTCAGCACGTCCAAGCAAGCCGACAAAACCTTTGGCAAAATCGGAATTATGTGTCATCGTCCACAAAGAAGACCCATCACCATGCACGATAACTGGCTGCCCCGCACGCATTCTTGCGATCAGAGACCATGGATGCTGCCAGCTGTTTAAGGCAGCGGGTATCATCGTATCGCCATAGGTAAATGACGGTCTTACGATAGTAACTGGAAAACCTGATGACGCCTGCTCATCGAGCAGCAGCTGTTCACATGCAATCTTGTCACGCGAGTATTGCCAATACTGATTTTCGAGCGGTGTTGCATCCTCTGTGATGATATAGTGCTTAGGCGGCTTCTGATAAGCAGAGGCTGAGCTTATAAATATGTATTGATTCGTTCGTCCACGGAACAACGCAATGTCCGTGCTGACATGCTCCGGCGTGAAGGCAATCCAATCGACTACCACATCAAACTGATAGCCTTCAAGTGCAGCAGCAGCCTGCTCGGGGTCGCGTATATCACCCTTGATGACCTTTGCCCCTTCTGGCACAAACTCGTCTCGCTTCCCTCTGTTAAAAAGATAGAGTTCAATTCCGCGTTCTAACGCGAGCTTAGAAACAGCTTCACTTATTAATCCGGTTCCACCAATAAACAATACCTTCATCGACAATCGCTCCTTTTTTGTATCTTGGCATTTGTTACGATTAAACGGGAGAGCTTACGGCTTAAACGATCTAAATCGTCAATTAATAGTACCATATACGTTACTCTTTTAATATTTGAAAATGCTATAATAAAACCAATTAATAGAAACAAGGAGCTGCTATACTTGAAACGATTAGCCCAAACCACACTCTATTCGGTTCTGCTCTCTTCGATGCTGCTCAGCGCATGCAGCAGCCAAACAAATTCAGCTGGATCAGCAACGAACGTACATGAAGCAAATGGCGGCAATCATGGTGATCATCAAACAGCATCTGGCGATTTGCAAGAGACGACAGCATCGCTTGATATTTTACCAGCTTTTCTAGATGGCGCCTCTGATAACCTGCGTATCGCCTATCAAACCGCTGCAACGGTTACGGATGTATTGCCCTATATCCCTTGTTACTGCGGGTGTGGCGAAAGCGCGGGACACCAAAGCAATCTCAATTGCTTTATCGCCGAAATAAAGGAAGACGGCTCTGTAGTCTGGGACGATCATGGCACTCGCTGCGGCGTATGCATTGAAATTGCTGTAACAACCGCAGCGATGAAGTCTTCAGGGATCGAAGTAGATCGGATTCGCCAAATTATCGACGAAACGTATAAAGAGGGTTATGCCAAGCCAACGAAGACAAAGCTTCCCTCTGCTTCCTAGTTTGTTCATCAATGATTTAAACAAATGACAGTCCAGAACAGGAGAAATCGTTCTAGACTGTCATTTTTTTTCGGAAGCTCCCAAGTCTATCAATCTACCTACTCTTCTAAAACATTATAAACCGTAGCAAATGATTGATCTGTTTTCATAATGGTATATCGGGAATGATCGCGATCAATCATGCTGCTGCTAACCGAGAAGTCAGCTATTGCTCGGTCTAGAGTAGTATCAAACACCACTTTATCCTTTTTCACAAAAACCAGTTTATGTACCGACTCATCCAGCAAAGGATATTGTCCGCTTATCTTTCTATCTATCCAATATCCGGCGTAGGAGGCTTCATTGGTCCATTCTCGTCCGACTGTTCTCTCCATCTCTTCTCTTGAGCGATAAGCTTCAAAAACAAACATTTTATCCCAATCAAATGGCGCGACTTCCTTCATATCAAATGTGGTTCCCTTATGTACAGCTGCCTTAAGCTGCTCGGTGAATAAGGCTTCATAATCGTTATTGACTCTAGTCATGCGATAGTTCGAGTAGCTCAAAATAAACGGAACAAAAATAATCATTAGAAGCGTGATGAAAATGAATTTTTTTATTTTGCGCATGGCTTTCCCTTCCATTTGGATTCCTATTCTCCCTTAATAACGAATGCAGTCATAGGGTTGTTGCAGTATTGGCGGATTATGCAAGAAATCAAACAAAATCATAAATTTACAGCATCGCTATGCTTGAACCAAAGTAACTAAAATAAGGCTATATACATCATTTTATGTCTGTTCCTTGGAGGGGATCTATGCGATTGCCAAATAAGGTTGTATTTATTACGGATTCAGACAGTGACAGCGGGAAAGCGATCATTCGACGTTTAAAGGAAAGCGGAGCGCATTTTATTTTGAATAGTCATTCAGGAGGCTCTGCGATTGGGTCAGAATTAAAGCTAGTACAGGACGCAGGCTTGCAGGCGGTCGTAGTCACCATTGACCTTTGTAAAACTGCTGAAGTCACGGATATGCTTCTATTCACGGAGCAGCAGCTTGGTACGGTTGATATTCTCGTTCACAACAATAATGAGATTTCTCCAAGCACAATTGAAGATGGAGATGAAGCGCTTTTTCAGCAAAGCATCGCAGTAAACGCCAAATCGGCATTTATTTGTACGCAGGCTGTGGGCAAACAGATGATGATGAAGCAAGCGGGGAAAATCATTTATGTCTCTTCCATTCATGCCGAGAAGCCGACTGGTTCAGCGTTTACCTACAGTATTGCAAAAGGTGCAGTTAAAATGCTGTCCAAAGAAGCAGCTCTTGTGTTAGGGCGATATGGGATCAGTGTCAATACCATTGAAGTGGGTTCTGTTGCTGGCGACGATGAGTTGTTTCACAGTCATCTATCCACCTTGTACAACGATTACGAATATAAGGTGCCTAATGCTGTTTTGTGCAGCAATGAAGATATCGCCGAGCTTGTGAATTTTCTCTCTTCCGATGAGGCGAGACTCATTAATGGTGCAGATATAAGGCTGGATGGCGGTTTTTTGCTTCATTATATGAATTTCAAAATGAAAAAACCGTAATCGCCGGTATGGAGGTGAATAATGAGTATCGTTGGCAAAATCGCTTTAGTTACCGGCGCAGGAACAGGAATTGGCAAAGGCGTTGCAATCGAGCTTGCACGACGAGGGGTTATGGTTGCCATTCATTATAATCAGAGCGATGCCGGTGCGCTTCATACCAAACAGATGATTGATGATTTCGGTGGAAGCTCGATGATCGTGCAAGCGAATATTTCGCAAAAAGATGAAATCGAACGGATGGTCTCCACCACTGCAGAGCATTATGGCGGCATTGACATTTTGGTTAATAATGCGGCATTGCAGCTGAATTATGGATTTTTTGAGCATGATGAAGCCTCTTTCGATCGCATGATGAACATTAATTTAAAAGGCTACTGGCAATGCATACAAGCCGTCGTTCCCTATATGAAGGAAAAGCAGTCTGGACGCATCATTAATATGTCTTCTGTTCATAGCAAGCGCCCCACCGATTTCGATGCCGTATATTCCATGACCAAGGGCGGTATTCGCATGTTAGGCAGAGAAAGCGCAATTGAGCTTGCAAAGTATGGGATTACCGTTAATACGATTGAGCCAGGAGCCGTTGATGTCGGCAAGCAAAGTGCCCGAGAATCGAAGCCAATCATGTCCGCCGAGGACGTCGCAAAGCATAAAAAAATGACCCGCTCTATACATGATAAATTCCCGCTTGGCCGTGTTGGCCGTCCACTCGACGTAGCTCAGCTCGTATGCTTCATCGCATCCAATGAAAGCGAATTCATGACCGGTTCAGCCATTCGACTTGATGGCGGCAGCATGCTGCTCTAGCCTAGCTCGATGAATGAGTTCAACCCTATTCAATACCTAACTTATAAACAAGGAGTGACCTTTCGTGTCCAACAATCCTTCTTATGAAGAAACGTTAGCCCATGTGAGCAAGCATGCAAGTCCTTCCGCACTGCGGATTACGGATATTCGCTTCACCGATATTGTAGGCGGGCCGTTTCATAGCAGCTTGATTAAAGTGTATACGAATCAAGGCTTAATCGGATTTGGTGAAGTGCGTGACGGTGCTGATAAAGTTTATGCGCAAATGCTGAAAGGTCGGTTGTTAGGCGAAAATCCATGCAATATTGATAAGCTGTTTCGCCGCATTAAGCAGTTTGGCGGTCATGCTCGTCAAGGCGGTGGTGTGAGCGGGCTCGAAATCGCTTTATGGGATTTGGCCGGCAAAGCATATGGCGTACCGATCTATCAAATGCTCGGCGGCAAGTTTCGTGACAAAATTCGAATGTACTGCGATACCGAGGTCGTCGGCAAGGATACAGGCACCGCCATGGGGCTCGCGCTTCAGAAGCGTATGGAGGAAGGTTTCACTTTCCTAAAGATGGATCTAGGCATCGGTCAAATTATTAATGAGCCAGGTACTTTAAGTGCTCCGATAGGCTTCATTGATGAGATGCGAAATGCTTCCAAAAACCGTTACAGTGCAAACCATGACACCTTAACCGAAGAAGAAATTCGTGATATCCGGAATCAACATTATGATATTCACAACATCCCCCATCCTTTCACGGCGATTCATGTAACGGATAAAGGGCTTGATATGCTGGAGCAATATGTGGCGGATGTACGCGC
>NZ_JBFTSN010000302.1:0-8110 GCF_056400045.1 Paenibacillus sp. 01L418 | reverse complement strand
GCAAATATATCCTTAACTTTTTCATAATGCGGTTTTAATTCGGGTCTTTCAACCAAAATTCCGTCTATTAGTACATTCTTACCATGGTCAGAAAATAGTTTAGCAGTATGATACATCATAATAATTGCATCACTTAAATATTTCCAATAATCTTCACGGRGATAGTTATCGCCTATTGTATTTTCAAAAAGGTCATTTGCAACAACATAAAAAAATTCATCTGATTTTAACTGTATAGCATCTACTATAGATGTTTTTCCAGCACTAGTTACACCATTTAGAAATACGATTTTCCCTTTTTTCATCTTAATATGCCTCTCTTATTCATGATCATCAAAAAAAGAATACTATGGTGACGGTAATTTCCTGATTAGTATAACATTTGCACCAAAACGTGGTGATGTAAAGAACTGTTATAATTAATCCTGCCCGTTATTTTAATAAAAGACATGCTCTTAACATGACTAAAAAATCAAAAAACCCGACCTCACGAGGTCGGGTTTCTTCATGGTATTGGTGGAGGCGAGGGGGGGCGATACCTCTTATATACAGAATATTTCTCCGTCATATGCAAGTACAAAAATAAGCTATAGTTTCCCGTTAGCTTAAAGCTTATTTGTACACTCCTGATCTTTTTGTTTAGATCTTGTTATCTAAGGAATATTATTTGATGCACCATATGGATTGTTCATTTCTTGCTGTTTTAAATGCTCCCCAACTGGGACAAGCGTATTTTAATTTGTAAATGTCTCCATAGCCTCATGGGGAATCCTCTTCTTTATATGCGCTCATTGATTTTGATCAACAATTTCTTTAAGACTTGCTTCTCCTCGTTAGTAAGGGCTTGAACGATTTCATCCTCCACCTTTTGGAATGATTCATTAAAGCCTTCAATTAACTCAATCGCTTTTGGCAATACATATATATTTTTTTGCCGTTCATTATTGGCCGGGATTTTGCGCTCAATGAACCCTTTTTGCTCTAGACCTTGAAGCATGCTTGTAATACTGGCCCCACGCACATGAAACCGATCTGCAAGGTCCTTTTGAATAATATGATTATCTTGGTTCTCGTAAATATAGTCGATTACTTTTCCTTGTTGAGCGTTTAACCCTAGTTCCTTTATACTCTCGTCCGCTCTTTTCTTTAATTTAAGACCGATAATCTGAAACAAATCCAAATAAGGCGTATCCTTTCGGGATTGCATGATCGTCCCTCCTGAAATTGTTAGAAAGCTAATTGTAAGCAACTAAACTATACAGTGATCCTATACGAATGTCAAAAAACTTAGTTTATTGACAGTTAGATTTCTAACAGTTATACTTCGAATTGTTAGAAACAAACACATTGGAGGAATTTCAAATGGAGAAGATAAATCAAAATGCTGCGTTAGAACAAGTTACTGCGATTACAAATGTACGTATTTTTGATGGAGAACAAATTATTGCGTCAAGACATGTTGTCATCAAAGGGGAGTCCATTATTGCAGTGGGCGGAGACCTTCCGGCCGATGCAACGATTATCGATGGGGAAAATGCGACTTTAATGCCCGGTCTGATTGATGCACATGTCCACACCTCAATCGGCGGATTACGAGATGCCTTAAAATTCGGCGTTACGACAGAACTCGAAATGAAYGGCGATTTTACGAGAAGAGGACGCGAGATCCAGTTAAAAAATGTGGATGACGTTGCAGACGTCCGTTCTGCCGGCACAGCAATCACCGCTCCGGGCGGACACCCAGATGAATTGCTGCCGGATGGGGATGAAATACCGGAATTCGTATTAAGGGAGCTAGAAAAGTTATCGGAGGAAGACCGGGAAGCGATGTTGGCCGCATACGCTCACGATCACGATGAAATACCGCAAGTGACAACGGTGGAAGAAGCGATTAAACATGTGCATACTCAAGTGGAGAATGGTGCCGACTATATTAAGATCATGATTGAAGAAGGGACGGTCATGGGTGCACCCGGCCTGCCTGTTTTAAGCGACGAGATTCTAAAAACAGCCGTGACAGAAGCCCACAAGTTCGATAAGCTGGTCATCGCCCACGTCTTGACGGCTCTTTCATCGCAAGCAGCCATCGATTTTGGAGTCGACGGTTTGGGCCACTTGTTTATCGACAGACCCGAGTACACGTCCGAGTTGGTGAAATCCATAGCGGATTCAGGCGCTTTTGTTACACCGTGCTTGGTGTTGAACTCATCGATTGTTGGGAAACCGGCATCGGAATTGGCGAATGATCCGCGTGTTCATTCCAAATTAAGTTCGGATTGGATCGGTATTTTGAACTCAAGCTTCAATACGTTCCCGCAAGGCAATATGGAGAACAGCTTTAAGAATGTGATGGATCTTCACCGTGCCGGAGTTGATATTCTGGTAGGGACGGATGTTGCACCGGTTCCCGTTCCGAACCTTGGCGGCCTTGCTCACGGAGCAAGCGTCCACCATGAAATGCAGCTGCTGGTGAAGGCCGGGTTCACTCCAATTGAAGCTCTTCAATCGGCTACTTCCAAACCGGCCCGTTGCTTTGGTCTTCACGATCGCGGCCGTATTACCGAAGGTGCGCGCGCTGACCTTATTCTCGTAAACGGTGATCCGACAACCAATATCTCGGATACCTTGTCGATCACATCCGTGTGGTTCAATGGTTCGCAGCAACTAGGTTAATCGGGTTCGATCTCCCTGTACAATGTCGTCAATGCGAATGATGAGCGAACCGGAGATGATGATACCGTTGCTGATCGTAAAATCGACAAAAAGAGGGACTGCAGATCCAAATCCTCCTGTCAGGAACGACAGCCAGATCAACGTTCCTCCAGATACAATAAAACCCGTTTTATTCCCATTGGATTATCAATATAGTCATTGTTTAAATTTTACTACATTTTGAAACTATCCTGCCCGTTAGTTGAATAAAGGGTTACCAGTCGGCAGCCCTTTCATTATTGAACTATAGTGCTGTGGCTGCTGGCCAAAAAAATCGGCTATGATTAAATGTTCTTGTCCTAATACGGCTGCGGATATATGTTCTTGTCTTTCGCTTTGGACAAGAACATATATCCGCAAAATAAGAAAAACGCCTGATGGCGTCCTTGACGGCTAGTTCCAAAAAAACGGCCTCGCCGAAAATCCGGGGGGGATCGTCTTTGGGTCCGTTTATTGTATGGCATCAGTCCTTGAAGCGATAACTTACAAAAGCCAGCTGGCTGCTGTCCGGCGACCATTATTTACAATCAGGGTTCCTTGACCGCCGAATAACCGGACAAGCGTTTTTGTTTCACCGCCGCCGCTTGGCATCAACCTGATTTCCACGTCTTTATTTGCCGGATGGTCGTCCGGCGCGACATCTTCTTTGCGGTAAGCAATAAACGCAACGGTTTCGCCCGATGGTGAAACATGCGGGAACCAGTTATTGCTTTCATCGAAGGTCATTTGAGTCTGCTGGCTGCGGTCCTGTTCCATTCTCCATATTTGCATCAGGCCGGACCGCACGGAATTAAACCATATGTAGCTGCCGTCCGGAGAATATTCCGGTCCGTCATCCAGTCCCGGAAGATCGGTTAACTGCTTTTCCACACCGCCAGTCCGCGAGAAGGTATAGATATCATACTGTCCATTGCGTTCGGCCAGTAGGAAAGGGTTGTTCCTCCCGGGGACCAGCCGTGCAAATAACTGGGGGCAAGTGCTGTTAGATGAACAGGATCTCCCCCTTCCAGCGGAAATACATAGATACGGGACTGGCCGTCCTCCTGCGTATGATGACTCACTGCAAGATGGGAATTATCAGGTGAAAGAACATGATCGTTGTTGCACTGTGTGGCATAACCCGACTCGATGACAGCGCTCGTACGAGTAGCGATATCAAAGGCAAATATTCTTCCTAAACTGTTATAAATGAGCGTCTTGCCATCGCGGGTCCAGTTGGGCGCTTCAATCAGATCGTCGATATGGGGATAATACCATGCGCTCCCCAGTCTGAACATTCACGGTCTCCAGCATGCTGATGACATGGCGTCCGATTATTTTCTGCGGCTGCTTTAGCGTATTCATGAATTGTCCCCTTTTCTTTCCCTGGTAAATCACCTATTATATGCGATTTACCGTCCCTGCAGGAAGTTATGTTGTTTGCCCGGCGCTTTGCTTGAATTTGTATCTGACCGCTGATAACAGCCGAACGACTATATAAAGTATCAGAAACAGGACCATGAATCCGGCCGAGATCCGGTACATGAAAGCATAATCGGACATGGATGAAACGGCACCCAAAATCAAAGCTCCGACCGCTATACCCAGATCAGTCGTATTATAGAACATGCTGTTGGCCATGCCGTACTGCTGCGGCGTGCCGGAACGAAGCATCCATGCCTGCAGCGTGGGCTGAATGGACCCAAAGCCGAGTCCATATAACAGGGCGGACAAAATCAGCATCGACATCGTTGTTGTGTAGGATAGAACCATTAGCGCAGACACAACGCTGATCGCGGCAGGGATGAGAACAGCAGCATGTCCGAAACGATCGAATATTTTGCCTGAAACGGGCCGGATAATGATCACTGCAATCGCATTGAACAAAAAGAACAGGCCGACCTGCTCCAAATGAACAGATTCCCCGAACAAGGCGATAAAGCTGAGCAGACCGCCATAGGTCACAGCCAAAATAACATTAAGCAGTCCGGGGATTAATAATTTGGCATGGAATAATTGCTTGGAAGCGGAGCCTGCTGCTGGCGCTGTTTTCTTGCTGGTATCAGGCGGAATCGCCCGCGATAGCAGCAGAATGGGAAAAATAAGCAGGATGGTCGCCGTGCCAAGCATGGCAAGTGTCGTGAAACCTGCATGCTTCATCACGCTTAATCCGATAATCGGTCCAACAGACATAGCCAGACTGGTTGAAAGGCCGAAATAACCGATGCCTTCCCCCATCCTTTTGCCTGGAATAATTTGAGATACCAGCGTTGGAATAATCGTACTCGCCATTCCGAACCCGATCCCGAAACCAACCCGCATGACAAGCAGCATACCGACTGAACCCGCGGCAACAGACATTACGGTGAACAGACATGCGGCAGCAAGTCCCGCATACAAAATCACATTGCGACGCACTTTACGCATAAGTTGGGCGGTTAATAACCGTGTAATAATTGTTGAACCGGCAAACACGCTAATGATTAGACTTACGGTCATATCGTCAGCCTGAAAAGCGGATTTCACATAGGCCGGGAAAGCCGCAAGCAGCATCTGCAAATTCAAAAACAACAGCAGGGTGCTAAGGGTAAGAATCAGAAACGGTTTGGTCCAAAGCCTGGAACTGCTTTCTTGGGACTGCATATTTTTATGCTCCTTCCGGACATTATGATAATTGGCTCACATGATGATTAATCCGCAGAAGAAGCTTCATGATCATTTCATGCTCTTCAACCGTCATGCATTGTTTGATTTCCTGGTTTACCTGCATTTCAACCGGGAGGGTCTCCATGATCAGCGAAGCGCCTTTCTCTGTGCTGTGTACTTGAAAGGAACGTCTGTCGTTCTCCGCCATCTTGCGGCAGATCAGCCCCTTTTCTTCCAAATGGTCGAGAATCCGGGTCGTCGTCGGCTTATCCTTACCCGCCAACTCGGCAATTTCCTTCTGGATCAACCCCTCTGTCTGATCGACCTGGAACAGCACCGACCACTGCTCCGTTGTAATCTCATAATCCTTAAGGCGGGCCTGAAGAACATTCGTCATCTTGCGGTACGTGATGCCCATCAAAGCACCAAGCGATCGTTCAAGCACATTTTCATTTGCCGTCATAACCATCCTCCTTCTTAATTAGTTGTTTTAACAACTATATATAGAACAACTATTTTTGTCAACAGAAGAAGAACAGGCTAACGCCCTCCTTATCGGTGACAGGACGAAGCTTTCACCTTTCCGATAATTAAGAAAAACCGTCAGGATAGATCTCCCTGACGGTCCATTAGGTTCTGCGCACATCGGAAATGTTGTACTCATACCCGTGAATTCCTTTGTAATACTCCGGGTACATCTCTCCTCCACAATCCTCGCATGAGAATTTAGGGGGCACAAGGGATCCCCTCCGTCCATACGGTCAAAGTCCCGTACCATCTGAAGGGGAATGCGTTCTTCTCCGTTGCAGTTGAGGCATATGTGTACTTAACCTGCCCGTTTGTGAGTGGGTTCTTTTTTTTCGTTTTGGCTGGTTTGCGCTTCTTGGACACTGGTGAGATAACGAATCATCCTTTCTAGACAAACGTGGGTTATCCGGCAACGGGCATACTTCACCCGCAATTTCCCCACCTGTAGACAGACCTCCCCCTTGTATTCATAGTCACATTCACATTTTAGACAGACTAGTGGGTCCTTCCCTGTCGTGTGCCCGACCCGTTCACGCCAGGTTCTGCGTCGGAGGATACGCCGGATTCTCACTACCCATTTCCGGCTCACCTTCTGCCAGGCACTCATCAACTTCTTGCTCACGCCCTTTGTTCGCCGTGAGTAGACCCCATAGTAGCGAATCGTCTTGAAATGCTCATCCGGAATGTGCCGAATCAATCGCGTGATGAACGCTTCCACCGTCAAGGCTCGGTCTTTTCCTCGCCGCTGGTTTTATCATGGTAGCTGAACACCACGTATTCTCCGTCATATTCCTTGATCCGTTTCCTTGCTATGGCTGGGCGCCGGATGTATCGGCCTATGTATCGCAGCTGCTCACGAATGGACCCCCGCTGTTTCGGGGCATACACATAGAAGCCTTCACCATTTTCCGTATACGCTTTTTGCAATCTTGCTTGAACCTGCCTCTTTTCCGCTCCGGAAAGATGACTGCGAATTAGTTTTAACACGACGACCTGCCACTGCTTGCGCAGCATCTCAAACGGTATGAAGTCGTAGGTTTTCCACTCTCCATTTTTTTCATCCCCCCCCCATCGTCACGAGCATATGGACATGGGGATTAAAGTTCATCCTCGAACCAAATGTATGTAAGCCCACGATGACGCCAGGCGTCACCTTGAGCTTTTTTTGAAAATAATCTTGTACCACGCGCACCGCTTCATCCATGTAGGCTTTGAGCAAATGGCGGTGCACCAAAAAGACATCCCACAGCCCCTCGTCTATCGTAAATACAACGTGACGATGGTGGACCTGCAGCACATCATCCAGCAGCAGCCTGCTCCATTCCTCGGTTTCCCCACAAGAGCAGGTGGTGCAAAACCGACCTTTGCACCGACATCCTTCGCACACCATGAGCATGAAGCCGTTCCGCGGATCTCCACATTTCCGGAACTTCTCCACTTCTTTCAGCACGCATGGCCGTATCCGGTTACGATCTTTTCTACAAATTGTTCCCAATGACGGTTCTCATCGAAAAATATCCGCTTTAAGATATTCGCTTCCATACCATCATTTTAACTCATCCTCCGTTTGCCTGAAAAAATATAAATTCTTTCTTTAATGTTGAAAAAGCCGCGCAGCGCGCAGCTCTCTATGCATATATGTTCTTGTTCCCCGACATTCATTGAACTAATGTTACCCGTTAGCTTGATTAGTGAGTTCAGTTTACAACTTTTATGTTTATCTTCTTCACCTTCTCCCTGCAATCTATCGGGAATGAGTTCAAGTTCTTATCAAAATCGGGAATGGGATAAAGTTCTTGTCATTTGTTTTTGACAGGAACCTTATCCCACAAAATAAAAAAGCCACGATTTTCGCGGCATTAGAGTATTTGTAATTGCCTAAAGATTTAATTCCATCCAATAATCTACTTCAATAAAACCAAACTTTTTATATACCGGTCTACCTAATGTTGAAGCCCCGAGCCAAATTTTTGATACACCTGCGATTCTAGCTTCATCAACTAATTTATTTAACAAAGTCGTAGCTATCCCTTGTCTGTATACATATTTGTGATATAGCCCATTTTACCACTCTTACTTGTGAATGAAGGCGGGAAATCATAGAAGATAATTGCACCCGTAGCAATAGTTTCTTCATTGTCTTCAACGATCCACTCGATTAACGAACCATCACTCATCTTATTGTGAAAAAAAGAATTGAGTTCGCTATCAATATCTTGATTCGGTTCAATCCCTTCATCAACTA
>NZ_JBFTSN010000301.1:0-8159 GCF_056400045.1 Paenibacillus sp. 01L418 | reverse complement strand
GGTTATTAGCTAACTGTTCTTGTTCCTGTTGATTAAAGTGTTTTTTACTCATACGATCGCCCCCGCTGTTCACTCTAGTATACAAAAAAAGGTACCCATACACTAAACCCTTTTTTCAAAGTGTCCAGTGTATGGGTACCAGTTTAAGGAGCCCTCCTCTTTTTTATGTTTTGATTAGTCTTCAATTGTGGACAAATCGCCCGTCGGCAGGTTCAGCTCCCACGCTTTCAGCACTCGACGCATAATTTTGCCGCTTCGTGTTTTGGGAAGCTTATCCTTAAACTCAATTTCTCTTGGTGCCGCATGGGCGGATAAGCCTACTTTTACGAATTGTGAAATCTCAAGCTTCAGTTCATCCGAGGCCACATAGCCTTCGCGGAGCGCAATAAAAGCTTTAATGATTTCTCCACGCATCGGATCTGGTTTGCCGATAACCCCCGCTTCTGCTACAGCCGGATGCTCAACCAGCTTGCTCTCAACCTCAAACGGGCCTACTCTCTCGCCTGCTGTATTGATTACATCATCGATACGGCCTTGGAACCAGAAGTAGCCATCTTCGTCCATATAGGCGGAATCTCCAGAGATATACCAGCCTTTAAGATAAAAATATTCCTCATACTTAGAAGGATTATTCCATACCTTGCGCATCATGGATGGCCAAGGCACATGTATGGCTAAATTGCCCATACGATATGGAGGCACCTCATTGCCGCTATCATCGATAATAGCAGCTTTCACGCCTGGCAACGGCTTGCCCATCGATCCTGGCTTAATATCCATACTAGGATAGTTGCAAATCAATTGGCCGCCTGTCTCCGTCATCCACCATGTATCATGAATGCGTTGGCCGTAAACCTTCATTCCCCATCTTACGACCTCTGGGTTAAGCGGTTCGCCTACGCTTAGAACATGCCGCAAGCTTGTAAGATCAAACTGCTGTGATATTTCGTCACCTGCACCCATTAACATACGGAATGCCGTAGGCGCGCTATACCATACCGTAACGCCGTATTTCTGAATGACGCTATACCAATCGCTTGGACTAAAGCGTCCGCCTCGTATGACGTTTGTAGCGCCGTTAAGCCACGGTGCAAAGATTCCATAAGAAGTGCCAGTAACCCAGCCTGGATCTGCAGTACACCAATATATATCATTTTCTTTCAAATCAAGTACTATTTGACCCGTATACATATGCTGAATCATCGCATTTTGTACATGGTAGACACCTTTTGGTTTGCCGGTTGAGCCGGAAGTATAATGCAAAATGAGACCATCCTCGCGCTCCAGCCATTCAATCTCAGCCTCGTCGGACGCTGCAGCCATCTCTTCTGCAAAATCAACAATGTTCTCTTCCTTCGCTAAATCCTTGCCGAATACGATTACATGCTTTAAATTCGGCAGCTCATCTCTCTTAATTCTTTTGAGAAGAGCAGGTGTTGTAATAATAGCTGTAGCTTCGCTATCCAAAAGTCTGTCCTTTACCGCTGTCTCCATAAAGGCTTCGAATAGCGGACCAACAACCGCGCCGACCTTCAAAGCACCAAGCGCGCTAAAATAAAGCTCCGGCGTTCTCGGCATAAAGATGAAGACACGCTCTCCTTTGGAAATGCCAAGCTTGCGCAAGACGTTTGCAAAACGATTGGATTGTTTGCTCAGTTGTTCGAAGGTGTAGGATTCATCCCGTTCACTATCGCTATAGTAAAGGGCGATTTTATCGCCTTTTCCTTGCTCGACATGACGGTCAATGGCCTCATACGCCATATTTACTTTTCCAGTTGTGTACCAGCTAAATTGACTTTCGATTTGACTCCATTCAAAGGAATTAATCGCTTCTTCATAATTCGGTAAGTTCGAATTTTGCGCAGTCGCTGGAATTCGTTCTTGATGTAAGTTGATCATACTATCACTCTCCCATCAAATCTGTGTTTCTACTTTGTAAGAATACGCTTTCAAAACGAAGTCGTAACTTGAGGCAAACAAGCCGACAACAACTCGCGCATCCCATGATCTTAAACCGCCAAACTTATTATAACATAACCTTTTTCTATTCGACTACGCTTTTCATTTAGTAAAATCTTTGTTATAAAGAGTAATAGAGGATTGTGTTTAAGCAGCAATTTAACAGCAAAGGGGGGGCAGCCTTGGAACATCGAAAGCGTTTGCAGCGAGAGCAGCTCGTTTTGGACGCAAGTCGTGAACTTATTTTGGAAGGACCAGTACCGCCCGATCAGTTAGCTAACATGACGATGCACAAATCGCTGGATGCATTCCGCAGACCAAACGAGCAGCATGTTGCGCTAGTTGAAATTGCCGGCCTAGAAGAAGGAAGAATTATTTTAGCGCGTGAAGGCTCGGTTATCGTTGGATACGTAACCTTCCACTATGCGGACGAGCTTGAGCGCTGGTCAGAAGGCGGAATGACGGATTTAATCGAGCTCGGCGCGATCGAAGTTGCAGATGATTATCGCGGCCTTGGCTTAGGTAAACGAATGATTCAGCTCGCCTTCGCCGAGGAGCAATTAGAAAATATGATTGTATTTACGACAGAGTATTATTGGCATTGGGATCTTGAGGGCACGAAGCTGAATGTGTGGGATTATCGTAAAATGATGGAAAAATTAATGCAATCCGTCGGAATGATTTGGTACGCCACAGATGACCCCGAAATTTGCTCCCATCCCGCGAATTGTCTTATGGTGCGTATCGGCACAGAGGTCCCGCTAAGCT
The DNA here is from genome assembly GCF_056400045.1 of Paenibacillus sp. 01L418. Classification (NCBI taxonomy): domain Bacteria; kingdom Bacillati; phylum Bacillota; class Bacilli; order Caryophanales; family Paenibacillaceae; genus Paenibacillus; species Paenibacillus sp. 01L418. The sequence goes on along the minus strand of NZ_JBFTSN010000301.1, from coordinate 5,432 downwards.
CGGTAGAACATTTTGACACGGTACGTTTTCGGCAGCGCTTTATGTATTAAGCTTTTGCTTACGATGCTGGTTTGCTTCGCAAACCTTAGTTTATGCTTACGATGCCGGTTTGCTTCGCAAACCTAAGTTACGCTTACGATGCTGGTTTGCTGCGCAAACCTAAGTTACGCTTACGATGCTGGTTTGCTGCGCAAACCTAAGTTACGCTTACGATGCTGGTTTGCTTCGCAAACCTTAAGGAGGATAGGAATGGCTTCTGACTCTATTTTCATCTATCATTCGGATACTAGCGGATATAAATTCGGTGAGGAGCATCCTTTCGATCCGCTGCGGCTTGCTCTAACGATCGATCTGCTCAAAGAAGTTGATGCTTTGTATGATGAGGATATTCAGCCTCCTGCAGTGTATTCCGAGGATGAGCTGTTGTCACTCGTCCATAGAACCGACTATTTGGACGCTGTTAAACAATTGAGTGAAGCCGAAATCGATGATAACAGCGTACTTGCACAGCAGTTTGGACTACACACAGAAGACACTCCTTATTTCCCTGGCATGCACAAGGCAGCTATGTCCATCGTCAGAGGCTCTGTGACGGCCGCTGAGCTTGTTATGACGGGTCAAGCCAAGCATGCCTACCATCTTGCCGGAGGATTGCATCATGCCTTCCCTGACCGCGCCTCAGGCTTCTGTGTTTATAATGATGCAGCAGTCGCTATTAAGCATATCCGTCAAACGTATGGGGCAAAAGTGCTTTATATTGATACGGATGTCCATCACGGGGACGGTGTTCAGTGGGTTTTCTATGACGATCCAGACGTATGCACCTATTCGATCCATGAAACGGGAAAATTTTTGTTTCCAGGTACGGGCTACGTGCACGAAAAAGGGACAGATCATGGTTTTGGCGCTTGCTTTAACGTGCCGTTAGAACCGTACACAGAGGATGAATCCTGGCTGGAGAGCTTTAATATTACGCTACGCAAAATCATTTCGGCCTTCAAACCCGATGTCATTATTAGTCAGCACGGCTGCGATGCTCATGCCTTTGACCCGCTCTCTCACATTCATTGCAGCATGCGTATATATGCCCAAATCCCTGCTATCATCCATGAATTAGCCCATACCTATACCGATGGCCGCTGGATTGCGTTAGGCGGCGGCGGTTATGATATTTTCCGCGTCGTTCCACGAGCTTGGTCTTTAGTATGGCTTACAATGATTGATCACCCTATTGCACATGCGATTGCAGCTGGTGAAGAAGCTAGGCTTCCAGACCGCTGGTTGAGTCATTGGGAATCCATTAGCCCTCACAAGCTTCCTACGCATTGGATGGACGATCCCGAAGATATTGAGCCTATGCCTAGACGAATCGAAATTACGAATAAAAACAGAATGATGCAGCAGATCGTTATTCAAGATCTGTAATCCGATTACAGCGTCATGCTCGCATAAAAAAGAACCAGTTCCGATGTTGGCATCAGAGCTGGTTCTTTGTATTTCGTTTAAATATTTTGCATGATATCATCAATAATTTGATAAGAATTGTTGGAGGCGATTACCGTAAACTCTGGAAAGTTCACATGAGCCGATCCATCCGCTTTGTCAGACATCGAACGAATAATGACAAATGGTGTATTATTCATATCGCATACTTGAGCGACTGAGGCGCCTTCCATCTCCGCGCATGCGCCTTGCAGCTTCTCGTGAAGCAGCTTGACCGACTCGCGGCTGGCAATGAATTGATCGCCCGAAAGCACTTTGCCCTGTATGCTGCGTCCTGAGAATAAACGATTGCTAGCTGCAGAAGCCAGCTCAATTAATCTCTCGTCTGCAAGAAATTCTGATCTTGGATGAAAAGGAATCGTTCCAAGAGCAAAACCTAGTGGTGTACAGTCCATATCATGCTGGACACAACTCGTCGAAACGACGATATCTCCAATGTTAAGCTGCGGATCAACTGCACCGGCAACGCCGGTGAACAGAACGCAATCAGCACCAAGATCAAGTAAAATTTGCGTGCAAACCGCAGCATTTACTTTCCCTACACCTGATTTGCAATAAATGATCGTTTTGCCATGAAGTGTGCCTTCATAATATGTAATACCTGCTTTAGTAACCTCAGACACTACGTTTACATGCTCATGCAGCAATTCAATTTCTTCAGCCATAGCGCCAATAATTCCAATTTTATTAAACGACATTTCTTTTATATTCCTCCAACCGATTGACGCACGATAATCTCATGCGGCAGCACAACTTTGGATTGATCTACATTTTCTTTCTTCATCAGCTTTGTCAGCAAACGCATCGATACCGCTCCAATATCATACATTGGCTGTGCTACAGCTGTAAGCTGTGGACGAACCATGGATGCCATACGGCTGTTATCAACACTAATGACAGATATATCATCCGGTACTCTTAAGCCGGAATCCTGAATGCTGTGAATTGCGCCAATCGCCATTTCATCCGTTGCGGAGAACACAGCTGTCGGACGCTCGTCCAGCTCAATGAAATATTTCATCGCTTCTGCGCCTGATTCATAACGGTAGTTGCCCGTACGAACTAAAGCATCATCATAAGCAATACCTGCTGCTTCAAGAGCACGCTTATAGCCTTGGAATCTTGCATAACCAATGGATGGATCTTGCAGTGTTCCGCTGATCATTGCAATTCTTCTATGTCCTTGCTCATACAAGTTTTGTACAGCATCGAACGCAGCATCCTCGTGGTTGATGTCAACAGACGGAATTTGTCCGCTCTCATCGGAAGTTGCACAAAGTACAATCGGAACATTAGCCGTCTTAAATGCTTGCAAATGCTCTTCCGTCACTGCCCCGCCCATAAATAGCAAGCCGTCTACTTGCTTCTCAAGAAGTGTATTGATAACACGGATTTCTTTATCTTTTTTCTTATCCGCGTTACACAAAATAATATTGTAATGATACATATTCGCGATATCTTCAATTCCACGTGCTACTTCAGCAAAAATAGCATTTGAAATATCAGGAATAACTACGCCCACCGTCGTTGTTTTCTTACTTGCCAAGCCCCTTGCTACGGCATTTGGACGATATCCTAGGCGCTCTATTGCTTCATATACTTTTTTGCGTGTTGCTGGTTTCACATTGGGATTATTGTTCACAACCCGAGAAACCGTAGCCATTGATACTCCTGCTTCTCTTGCTACATCATAAATGGTTACCGTCACAGTGTTTCTCTCCATTAGCTCAGATTTTATAATTACGCACGACGCATATTAACGTTATCATACGACAAAATATTTCTTTTCGCAATGTTGACGCATGTTTCACTCATCTGCACGTCTTGTAAAATCAATAATCTGAGCTTCTATGTAAGCAACGTTCGACGGCTTATTTGCTCAAGTCTCTTTTTCAAATCCAAAATCCATGCTTCATCGTTAAGCGTTTGAGCAAGCAAATACAAATCAAGTAGCTTATTGATTCTCTGCTCAACCAATCTCTCGAATCCGATGCGATCCGTCTGCTGTTTGTCTGCCTTTGCCTCTACCAGAATGCTAGCCCACTCGTTGCATTCATTAAAAAGGAATGTCTGCTTGTCTGGTTGAGCCCCCAATTGTGCTATTAAACCTGATAAATCAGGTTTAACTTCCGGAAATACTTCACTGCGATTGCAGGTTGTGCAAGAATATATAGGAACGTTATCGATCTCAACCTTCCCTGAGTAAATAACTGTGCGCAGTTTCATCTTCATGATGTCGCCACAATGACAACTCTTATGCAAAGTGGTCCACTCCTTCATAGTAGCAGCTATCGTAACAACCATAGCTTTCAGAGTAATAATGTATAAATGATTCGACTATTTTCGCACAAATTCCTGCATGCACAACCTTGTAATTTTTACTACTAAAATCACACTCAAAATTGACCACAAAATGCTAGTTATGGCGCAACTTTTCTCCACATTTTCCTTACTGGCGGCACAGCTGCAACAATCGTCCAAATCGCTGCTCCGATAAGATCATTCCGCACATCCATAACGTCCGGCATTCTGCCGCCAACAAAAGACTGATGATATTCATCTGTAATTCCATATAAACCACAAATAAGTACAATAACGACCTTCATCCAAAATCGGTCGCCCCTCTTGCCAATGCCGTAGTCTATCGTAAGTGCAAGTATGAAGTAGGAAACAAAATGGCCCCAATTAAAACCTTCCATAAAAGGGAAAAACTTTTGAAAGAAAGGGAGAAAGGTATTTATCTCATCACCTGTTCTCGAAGATAGCGCAAATATAACAGCCATCCATGCAATAGCCGGCAAAAAGCGCAGCAGCCTAACGTATGAAAATGGTTTAGAATAACTCTCCGTTTGCTTCATTGTTTCTCCTTCGTTACAATAATAGAGATCTTTACTAGATGGAGGGAAAAATATGCCGTTACAAAATAAAACCGTCATCTGCTTGCTAGACGACGAATTTGAGGATTTGGAGCTATGGTATCCCGTATATCGTGCGCGCGAAGCTGGTGCGACCGTTTTATATGCTGGACCTGAGAAAGGTAAAACACATATCGGAAAATACGGCGTGCCTGCAGTAGCTGATTTGTCATTTGATGAAGTAAATAGCGAAGACATTATCGGTTTATTGGTCCCAGGCGGCTGGGCACCTGATAAGCTTCGCCGTTATCCTAAAGTTCTCCAGCTCGTACAAGAACTGAACGCCGCTGACAAACCGATCGGCCAAATTTGTCATGCAGGCTGGGTGCTCATCTCGGCGAAAATATTGGAGGGGCGTAAAGTCACTTCAACACCTGGCATTCGAGATGACATGGAAAATGCAGGAGCGACATGGTTCGATGAGGCTGTCGTTGTTGATGGAAACCTCATTTCCGCACGCCGTCCGCCCGATCTTCCTCCTTATGCAAAAGCGTTTGTAGATGCACTAGTACAGCGAATGGGTTAACCATTCGCTGTTTTTTTGTCCAAGYGCTCCATAAAACCAGTTAGCTGCTCCAATATTTCTGTACTTGTACGGCAATAATGCAGCTGCTGAAATACCTCATGGCTTTCTTCTTGTGAAGTGAAGAGCAGCCTTTCCTTGATGGGCAAAATCGAATGTGAAGACATACTCAGTTCATCTACATCAAGGCTTAGCCAAATCGGCAGTGCTCTTAGATCTCCTGCAAGCTCGCCGCACACGCCAACCGTTATCCCGCTCCGCTTTGCCGCTTCCACCGTCATGCGCAGCATTCGAATGAGCGCTGGATGGTATGGCTCATACAAGTGCGCGATTTCCTCATTCATACGATCCACAGCTAACGTAAACTGTACCAAATCATTCGTGCCGATACTAAAGAAATCAACCTCTTCCGCGAGTAAATCAGCAATCATAACTGCGGCAGGAACTTCAATCATAATTCCGATCTTCATCCCTTTATCATAGGGATACCC
>NZ_JBFTSN010000300.1:0-8212 GCF_056400045.1 Paenibacillus sp. 01L418 | reverse complement strand
ATCTTGTCCAAAGCAGTTTGAAGCGTATTTTGCTCCAAATAGGCCACGTAATGAAGCTCTGCCTCGTAAAAAAAATGATCCATCACCACTTGAATATTCGCGGATACCAGACAGTCCTCCTCTGGATTTCCTGAACACCAATGCGGCTTTAGCGTACCGCCTGATAGTGCTCGATATATTTGTGCCAGCGTAACCTCATTCGGCTCACAATTCAAAATATATCCCCCGCCGATTCCTTCCTTCGTCTTCACAAAGCCATGCTTCCGTAAGGAACTCATAATTTTGCGAATACGTGTCGGATTCGTCGAAACGTTGCGAGCAATGGTCTCGCTGCTCGCCATATGATCAGGCAAATAAGCCAACAGCACTAAGCTGTGAACCGCAACCGTAAATTCACTATTCATTTTCACAACTCCCTCTCAAGAAGGATACTGTAATGTTATTTCATACAGTTGATAATGTCAAACCTTCCACCCTAAGAATAGCACAGAGAGAAAGCCTTGGTATAGGCTTTCTCCCTGTCAAACTTTTTTGAGCAGCTTTATTCGGAGCTATCGCTGCTTATATCTTTAAAAACTTTCCCCATTGTCCTTCATCATACACTTGCCCAACCGTTACACAATGATGACTCAGTTCACCCAGATCTCCGAATAATATTCCTTCATAAAATGAAACAGCTGCTCCAACTGCTCCAATCCCTTCGACTCCGCCGCCTGTGCTTGCCGAAGCAGTACGATTGCACGATCCGCGGTTTCAGGGTCCTTCGACTTGCCGCCTTCTGGGAAGGGGAATAGCTCTCTCAGCTTGCCCAGCGCCTCAGCAACTACCTCGTAATGCAGCGCTGCTTCACCCGCATGCTTGCGAACCGTTCTCTCCACAACATTTGTCCCATCCCAGCGGAATGCCAATTCGCGTAAAAAACGAGCAGCGAACTCACGCGCATCAGAAATGACAGCAATGTTATAGGCATGACCATGCTCATCCGCATTTCGCCGCTCCATCACACCAATCCATGCCTCATAACCCGCTAAGCCCTGTACAAATTTATCCTCGAACACATGCGTCCATTCCTTGCCTCGCCCATGATCCACGATCATCGATAACGCCATGCGCAATATTTCGTATTTCGAGTGAGGCAGGCTTTCGCTAATCGTCGTCACGAACAACAAATCAATCTTGGAATCGGCAAAATCGGCATAACTTATCGTGCCGTCCTTCGATACATCTTTTGCATGAAAGAGCTGCTTATCATCATCATAACCATAGATCAAACCGAATTCAGGTATAAACAAATCAAATGAAATGGCAGGGATGCCACGGTCGATTGACTGCTGAACGAGAGCGATAGTTCGCTCTACTTTATCCGGCGTTAACGGGAGCATAGGATCAGCCAAACAGCTCGTAAAGCCGAGATTTCCTATATTCCTCCTCAATATATATCCACCTGGGAATGAGGTTGGCCCTGCCGCGTTAATACTGACGGGATCAATATTCATGCGAAAGGCATGACCGGTAAATCCCATCACATCTGTTAGCGTAAAATGTTTTTTATCCGTGTAGCTCACCGCGCCATGTATAGCAGCAGCGGCCGAGGTCCATGTTTTGGACCAATCCCTATCCAGCGTCATTATTTTCAGCTCCATTCAAGATTTGTCATAAACGTTCTGAACCTACATAGGGGGCGGAGTGAGAATTTTCCTTCTGGGCAAACCGAGCAACGCCCGTTGCTCCACATATAAACTAATCGATATGCGAATACGCTCCTTCTGAAGCTTAACCCTTGATCTCGACAGCATATTGTATACGTTTGAAGTCGTCGTATCGAACAGCTCAGCAATCTCAGCCGGCGGCAGCTCGCCAAAAAATCGTGCTTCAAAAATGTCCCGCTCCCGCTTGTTCAAGCATCGGATCAGCGTATGAATGCTCTGGAGCGTTTCTTGGCGGATGACAGCATGCTCCGGATTTTGTCCTTCACTCGGCTCATTCATGGCTTGATCTGTTAAATGAAACAGGATGCTATCGATATCGCTCCAATCAACCAACTGCCCGCTTTTACCTGCCTCTGCTGGCAGCCCTGATTGGCTCATGAAGCTAACGAATGGCCGCTCCTTGCTATAGGGTCCGCCTCTCCTCAGCTTCATATAGGCTTGATTTCGCACGATCCGGTGCAGCCAAGGAATAAACCTGCTTGCGTCTGTAAGCGTACCGAGGTGCATAAATGCACGAATCAGCGCTTCCTGCACAATGTCCTCTACCATAAACGCATCCTTCGTCAAGCTGCCAGCGAGTCCAAGCGCCTTAGCTCGATGACGACGCACCAGCTCCCCGAACGCTTCCTCATCGCCGGTCCTTGCTCGTTCAACTAACGATTGCTCCTGTGCTTCTGCCCCTGCTCCACTACTTAACAGAACTTGCAAATCGGGTGCCCAAACCTCCATCATTCATCCCCCTTACTAGACAGATGCCACTTACGCCAAATATCTATCAATGGATCAAAACTTTTTTATTTTATAATCAAAAAAAAGCTGCCTATCAGGCAGCCTCTCCTACTCTCTAACGGTGCTGTTCAAAACGATTTTCTTTACTTAACCTCTTGATGGTCTCCAGCTCAGCGGGAGATAGCTGAAGAGCTTCACTTGCCGCGATATTGTGCTGCAGCTGTTCTAACGAGCTCGCGCCAGGAATGACAGCAGCTACAGCTGGATTGGCCAATGCATACCGGATTGCTGTATGCGCCAAATCACGAGAGCCTTCTCCCATCTCTAGCAAAACGTCTCGCAAAGACGACAGCTCCTCTTTGTCATAATCCAAATAACCCTTTTCCGCCTTGGCAGCTCCATTATCGGTTAAAATCCCTTTTGCCACCGGACCTCGAGCAATTAAACTAATGCCCTTCTCTTCTAATAAAGGCAATATTTGCTCTTCAGGCCTTCTGTCCAAAATACTATACTGGCTCATCACACTGACGATATTTGAACGCTCCACATATTCTCGAATAACATTTGGACGAATCGAAGAAATGCCGTAATAGCGAATGAGTCCCTCTTGCTTAAGCTCCTCAAATGCTTCAATCGTCTCCGATATGGGATCATCCAGTGTACCTCCATGCAGCTGATACAAATCGATATAGTCCGTTTGGAGCCTTCGCAAGCTGTCTTTTACAGCCGACTTAATATAAGCTTTGGACGGGTCCCACGACCAGCCCGCTTTTCCCTTCTCCCAACGATTGCCGACCTTCGTCGCAAGTACAATATCTGCCCGTTTTCCCTTTATTGCCTCGCCGATTATTTCCTCATTAAGACCCTCATCATAAAGATCAGCCGTATCTAGAAAATTAATGCCCTTCTCGATCGCTTCATGTACTAGGGCTGTCGCTTTTACTTTATCTGTCCCTAGTGACATGCAGCCAAGGCCGATCTCACTTATGTAGAGCTCTGATTTCCCGAGACGATTGTGCTTCATGCTTGAAATCTCCTTTTCCTTAACCGATAATCTAGCCGCTTCATTATTCATTTATGATATTACTTTTGGACTAAGGGAGCAACAAAAATGGTTCCACTATTAACACTTTAAGGAAATCTGATCCAATATGTTATGTAGCAGCATTAGAGACTGCTCAGTGCGCGCGAATTGACTGCGAATCTGTTCAGCTGTTTGAATGTATGGCGCCTGAATAAGCTCTGAAGACCAGTGTGCAAACATCGATTCCATGCATGCAGCTGTCGTCTCCAAATGAAATTGCAGTCCCATGACATGCTCGCGATAAGCGAATGCCTGTACCTTGCATGCCTCTGAAGAAGCGAGGAGCCGCGTGTCCTGCGGCAAGTCGAAGGTATCGCCATGCCACTGAAACGAAATAAATTGCTCAGGCATGCCGCAGAGCCAAGGATGYTGCTCCTTCGTAAGGTTAATTGAATGCCAGCCTATTTCTTTATGCGTATTTCGGTATACTCGGCTTCCCAGCAGCTCAGCTATCATTTGAGCGCCAAAGCAGATGCCCAGCACTTTTTTGCCAAGGTGAATGGCTTGCCGTACGAACTGCTTCTCTGCCGTAAGCCAAGGATATTTCTCCTCTTCATAGACGCTCATTGGCCCGCCGCATATAACAAGCAAATCCATATCGTCAAGCCATTTGGCATCAATCTCAAGAGCAGGATTCTTAACATCCAAGCGATGTCCTCCAAGGCTGGCCCATGAACGAAACGCATAATCATCATCAAAAGCGAAGTGTTTAAAAGCTATGATATTCATCATTCATTCCCCATCCTTGGTCGCATATGACCTGTAATGAGCTTAATTATAGTATCAATATTTAGTATCGTTAATATCACTTTCCTGAATAGTGGGAAGACATCAATAAAAAAACAACTAGTTCCCTAACCCATATCATGGTACATTTCCAGTAGCATACTTATAATCTTAAATGTGAGTAACGCAATACGTAATGAAAGGATGGATCATATGGGGAAAAAGATATTAAAAACAATTGGTACGCTTATCCTACTCGCAGTTGCGATTGCAGGAGGGTTTTTACTGTATATTACTTTATCCGATTATAAACCCGCAGAAGTTATCGAGATTACGTCAGAAAATAATAAAGAACAACTCATCGAGCAAGGCGTTCCATTTACAGTTACGACCTTCAATATCGGCTATGCTGGCTTGGACAAAAAACAAGATTTTTTTATGGATGGAGGTAAAAAATCACGTTCCAGCAGCAAAAATCAAACGATTTCCAATCTAGACTCCATTTCGTCCTTTATGAAAACAAACCAATCCAACTTTTATTTGCTTCAGGAAGTCGATGCCCGCTCATCAAGAAGCTACCATATTAATGAAATAGACTATTTGGCAAAACCTTTGGAAGATTACAGCTATGCATTTGCTTATAACTATAAAGTGGCATGGGTTCCCGTTCCGATTTTTAATCCAATGGGCTCCGTTCAGAGCGGCCTTCTAACCTTCTCAACATTCAAAAACAAAAGCAATCAGCGATACGATCTTCCAGGCAAAGAGAGCTGGCCGATACAGCAGCTTGAATTGGATCGTGCCTTTATAGAAAGCAGATTTGAGGTCAATAACGGCAAAGAGCTTATTGTTATCAATCTTCATTTATCTGCCTTTGATGAGGGCGGCAAAATCCGCAAGCAGCAATTGGATTATTTAGCCGCTTTTTTAGAGAAGGAGAATGGCAAGGGCAATTATATTATTGTAGGCGGAGATTGGAACCATGCCCTGCCCGGCACTGCCCCTGATCGATTCGAAACGACACAGGCATGGCCAGAATGGCTTCAGCAGTTTCCTGAGGATTTCAAACCAAGCGGCTTCAAGTGGATGGTCGACGACAGCATCGCTACTGTACGTACATTAGATATTGCATACACGGAAGGCGTTAATTTCAGAGCCATAATTGATGGTTTTCTCGTTTCTTCAAACGTAGATAAAATTCGGCTGCAAAGTACAGATTTAGCATTTGAACACAGCGACCATAATCCGGTAACTGCTGAGTTTATTTTACGATAAAGCAAAGAGCCCCGATTTTTCGTAATCGGGGCTCTTTTGTAATTAACGCACATTGAGCTGTTGTTGCTTCAATGCATATTATTTATTTGACGCTAGATTTCAAGCTGGCAGGTTGTTTAAATGCGAGCAGCTTGCCTTTTGCCTGAACCACAATCATTCCGCTCTCAAGCAGCGTCTCTCCAAACTCTCTTTCATTTGTTTTTAATTGTACAATTGGCGCTGCTGTATCTAAATGGATAGCTGATATCGTTCCATCCGTTTGCGCCACATATATCCCTTTACCAATTAAATCAAAACGTGCGATGAGGCCTGTTACACCAGCATTATAATCCACGGTTGTCTTATTAATTAATTTAACCCCATATATCCCGCGGCCATTCGTATAAATCAATTTTCCCTCATATGGCCCAGCCGCATATTTGAATCCTGGCGCGTAAACAACAGGCTTATACACCTTGGGCTCTATTTTGCTCGGATCAGCATTTAGAGGGTAACTATACACCTCAGAATTGAAATTGACGAAAACGTTGTCCCCGTTAATCCAAGCGTCTCCTTCATTTCCGGATTCTCCTTTATTTAAGTCAATCTTTAAAGGATTATATTGTACGCTGTTAAGTACTTTGYCCGTCTTGATATCTAGGGTATCAAGTGTAGTTAATGGAGCAGGCTCGAACAGGTTAACGAGCTTCTGCGCAGTTATAGTTCCATCCTTTGCACCAATAGGAAAGTTGTAATGTGCAGCTTCCCAAACCCTTTTTCCTGTCTTGCGATTAAAAGCATGAAGGAGCGAGTATGTGTAAGCACCCGATAACTCATTTTCTCCTATTATAAAATCGCCATGAAACAGTATCTTTTTGCGCAGCGGCTCTTTGTAATTGTCACGCCACTGAAATTTACCATCCTTTATGCTGTAAGCTTGAATGTCTCCATTAAAGGTGAATAGCTGATCGCCATCCGGAATAATATCATGAATGTTATTAACGTTCACGGAAGCCACCCATACTTTCTTGCCTGAGGACGCCTTAATAGCGTGTACACGGCCTCCGCTCGAATTAACGTACAGTTGGCCTTCCTTATATACGAGAGGCGCTTTGAGCTGACTGCCATACTCCCACAGCTTTTTCCCATTCTGAATAGTAACAGCTATCACTTTTCCCTTTAACAAATAAAAGGCTTTACCTTCACCTGTTGCTGCTATACCTTCGTAGTTCAATGACCATTGCGGTTTAATAATAGGAGCAGCTATCTCCGTTTCTTTGTTATCTCCCACATAGGAAGTACGTGAATCAAATGATGCAGATACAACAGAACTCATTAATAGTAGAGAACAGCATGCCATCAAAATGCCTCGCGAAAAAGCTGTTTTCCAGTTTCTCATTTCACACCTTCTTATCTCCAATTTTCATCACCCAACTTACATAACGTATAATAATTGTAAAATGTTTCTAATCAATTCGTGTTGTCTTCACACTAAAAAGACCAGCAAGGATAAATCCTTGCTGGTCATTAATTATGAATACTATTCATCCTGCGGAAACGGTTTTCTGCCCATAAACCCATCATGTAAACCATGATAATGGCTAACCTCAGCTTCGCCTTCCTTCCAGCAAATCAGAATATCCTGATTATCGAGCACCGCTGGAAAGTCAATTAAACCAGGAGTAATCATTTTCAATTGCACGCCTTTTCGCGAGAAGTTTTCAATTAACAGGTCTACCTCCATCTTCATAAATTCCAGCTGGCTTTCCCTCTCAAAGAAAGGGTCCTCACTGCCTTCAATAGCAGCAAAAACTTGTTCATAAGCAGCCTTCTCTTTCTGATAACTTATATATAAATCTTCAAATTGCGCCGTAATGTGTTGAAGCTTCCGTAAATCCTCTTGCAACTGCGGCAGCATCTCGTTCGCTTCTCTCAGCGTGAAGGTTTTGTTCCCCATCCCGTAAACACTCCCTATCTGATGATAATCATTTATTACATTCCATAATAAGTATCCTACACTCTCTTTCAAGCTCCGTAAAGGAATGGGTTCTAGAGAAGAGTTAGAATCTGCTCCTCTTTTGACGAAAGAGCAAGGTCCTGTCTTCCCTCGAACGATCACAGATACCTATTCATGGTTGAAAAATAAGCCTATATAGTACTGTTCTTTTTCTTCAAAATTCTTTTCCTCTTACTTTCGCAAACACCATCGTATCCCGCAGAATACCGTTGACATCACATTTTTCATTTCGGAGTATGCCTTCTAAGGTGAAGCTCAGTCGCTCTGCAACTCGCGCGCTTCGATAATTCCTAGCATCACAACGTATTTCAATACGATTGGCTTCTAGCTCATTTATTGCAAATGTTGAAATTGCATTCGTCGCTTCCGTTATATACCCATGGCCGCTGTAAGCTGTACGAGCCCAATACCCGATTTCAAATTTTCGCGCTTGCCAATTTATGCGATGAAGACCGCTGCTTCCTATCAACTGACCTGTATCCTTTAAAAAAAGCAGCAGCATGAGGTCTGAACGATCCATATACTTGGACCGAGACTTCCTGATGACAACTTCAGATTCTTCGATCGTAGGCATCGCTTGAGCCCATGGCATCCAAGGTTTGAGCTCATTTTCACTTTCTATAACGGCCTCATTCAGCTTCGCTCCGTCCCCCCATTGGGGCGCGCGGATAAGAAGACGGCTGCTTTCAAAAC
>NZ_JBFTSN010000299.1:0-8255 GCF_056400045.1 Paenibacillus sp. 01L418 | reverse complement strand
GATTTATATCGTATCGACTCCATACAGATTACGCTCGCAGTTGTCGGAGTCATCCTATTCATTCTTAGCCTAAGGTTTTTTGTCGTATCTCTTTATCGAGGATCAGCTACAGCTCCGTCAATTGATCAAAGAACTGATTTCGGAGATATTCGCATCTCTCTTGAAACCATTGAAAATTTGACATTGAAAGCAGCATCGCGCCAGCGCGGCGTTAAGGACTTGCGTGCGCGCATTCGGGCAACGGATGCTGGACTTGATATCGTAATACGCGCTGTAGTAGATGGAGAAAGTTCCATACCGGTGCTTACGGAAGAGATTCAACGTACGGTGAAAGAGCATGTAGAGGATATTGCCGGTATACCCGTAACGAACGTTGCGGTATATGTTGCGAACATCATTCAAACGGGGACATTTAAGAGTCGCGTGGAATAGAGGTGAGTTTGCTCATGTGGAGGGAATTCTGGAACATCTATCAGAATCGTATGATTGGCGCAGCGATAGGGCTGTTTTTCGGATTGCTATATTTGTTTGTCGGTTTTTGGGACATGCTTTTTGTAGGGCTGCTCGTCTCAATCGGTTATTGGATCGGCTTACAAAAGGAAACAAGCGACGGACCTGTTTTTCCATGGCAGCGGCTTTGGTATTCGTTGTTGGAAAGATTTCGACCGTTTAAATGATCCTGTGGTCTCCTCCGTACTCCGGATTTCGGAAAGCCGCTTATTCGGGGCAGGGAGGAGATCATAGGTTTTTTTTGAAATATTGGCTTGAACAATTGAGTTTACAAGAATAAAACCATTTTATCGGCATGAAACTGCCGCGGAGGTCACATGAAACGTAGATTAGCACGAGAAATAGCGATTTCAAGCTTATACCAGATGGAAATGAATGAAGTTACGGCTTCAGATGCAGTGGACATGCTTGTGGAAGAAATGAGTTTAGATAATGAAATGGGTGCTGATCCTGCTGAGATAGGCAGCACAGATGCGTTCGCACGTGAGATTGTAGCTGGCGTAATGGAACATAAGCAAGCCATTGACGGTATGCTACAGCAATTTTTGACAGGCTGGCATATTGATCGTTTATCCCGTGTAGATCGCCAGGTTCTAAGGCTTGCTACGTACGAGATGGTATTTCGCGATGATGTTCCGCCGAAAGCAACGATCAATGAAGCGATTGAGCTTGCCAAGCATTTTGGCACAGAGGAATCCGGCAAGTTTGTAAACGGCGTACTTGGAAAATTGCTTTTGGAAATCGAAGAATTAAAATCATAATGGATATGAAATTAATCAAACATTCATCGATGTAAAAGGAGACTGGAGCTATGTGTGCACAAATCATTGAAGGAAAGAAAATATCCGACCTTATCCGTGAGGAGATGATTACGGAAACTGCAGCCTTGAAAGAAAAGGGAATTATCCCAGGTTTGGCAGTCGTACTCGTAGGCGAAGATCCTGCCTCAAAAGTTTACGTTGGCTCTAAGGAAAAAGCTTGCCAGCAGCTTGGTTTTTATTCAGAGGTACATCGTTTAGACGCAGACACAAGTGAAGAGGATTTACTTGCTGTTATTGAACGTTTGAACAATCAGTCTACGATCAACGGGATTCTAGTTCAACTGCCTCTTCCGAAGCATATTAACGAGAAGGCTGTTATTGATGCGATTGCCGTTGAAAAAGATGTTGACGGCTTCCATCCGGAAAGTGTTGGCAATTTGGTTATTGGCGACGACAGCCTGCTGCCTTGTACGCCTGCTGGAGTAATTGAGCTTATTAAGCGCAGCGGTGTTGATATTTCGGGGAAACATGCCGTTGTTATCGGAAGAAGCAATATTGTGGGCAAGCCAGTTGCCATGCTGCTGCTTCGTGAGAATGCTACAGTTACGATCTGTCATTCTCGTACTGCAAACATGGAGGAAATCGCTAAACAAGCAGATATTCTTGTTGTTGCCATCGGGAAGGCAAAAGCTATTGACAGTAAATTTGTTAAGCCAGGGGCAATTGTTATTGATGTCGGCATTAACCGTTTGGAGAGCGGCAAGCTCGCGGGTGATGTTGATTTTGACGATTGTTTGGATACAGCCGGCTTCATTACACCAGTACCAGGCGGAGTTGGTCCGATGACGATTACGCTCTTAATGAAAAATACGATTACAGCAGCAAAAAGGGCTAACGGAATTAAGGAGTGATGGCGGGCATGGCTGATCAGCCTCGAATTTATTCCATAAAAGAGCTTAATCGGTATATTCGCATGAAAATGGAGTCGGATACACTGCTTGGCGATATTTGGCTGCGCGGTGAAATTTCCAATTTTACACATCATTCAAGCGGACATATGTATTTTACGCTGAAAGATAGCGATAGCCGAATCAAATCCATTATGTTCTCATCCCATAACCAGCGGCTTCCGTTTATACCTAAGGAAGGTACAAAGGTAATTGCTAGAGGGAATATAACGGTTTATGAACGCGACGGCAATTATCAATTTTATGTTAATTCGATGCAGCCTGACGGTATTGGGAGCTTGTATCTAGCGTTTGAACAGCTTAAGAGCAAGCTGAGCAATGAAGGGCTCTTCGCAGAGTCACGCAAACGGGCGATTCCTCTTTTTCCAAAGGCTATTGGAGTTATCACATCGCCAACGGGTGCAGCTGTACGTGATATTATCATTACTTTGCAGCGCCGTTACCCATTAATACCGATCTATGTTTATCCTGTGCTCGTTCAAGGGACTGGGGCAGCACCTGCTATTGTAAAAGCGATAGAAGCAATGAACCGTTTTGGCGAAGCCGACGTATTAATTGTAGGGCGCGGCGGCGGATCATTAGAAGAGCTCTGGGCTTTCAATGAAGAATCCGTTGCTCGAAGCATATCGAACTCGCAGATTCCGATAATTAGTGCGGTAGGCCATGAAACAGATTTCACGATTGCTGATTTTGTCGCTGATTTGCGTGCCGCCACACCTACAGCTGCGGCAGAGCTCGCTGTTCCGAGCATTTCCGAATTGAAGCAGCAGCTGAATCGCCAGCAGCAGCGTCTAGTACAAGGAATTCGCTACCGTGTGAGTGATGAGAAGGAGAAGCTGCAGCGCATAAGGCGTTCACCTTTTTTCTTGCATCCGCGCAGGTACTTGCTTGAGCAGGCTGAACGGCTCGATCGATTGTCAGAGCAGCTCGTTCAGCGAACAAAACGTATTACAGAACGAAGTCATATAAGATTGGCAAGGCAGCAAGCTACACTTTCTGCCCATCATCCTGGCGAGCGGGTAGCTTTCGCAGCCAAAAGGTGGCAGACAGCGACGAAGCAGCTAGAGAGTGCTATGAATAATTCTGTTAAAGACAGGAAAAACAAGCTTTATACCTCTATGAAGCAGCTTGATGCCTTAAGTCCTTTAAAAGTTATGTCTAGAGGTTACAGCCTTGTGTATGATGAGCAAGAGCAACGATTAATCAAATCGATTCGCGATGTGAAAGTAGGCGACATCGTAAAGGTGAAAGTAGCAGACGGTCAGCTAGATTGTCATGTAGGTTCATTGAGAGGAGAGCAAATGGATGGCAGCAACGAATCAAAGTGAGCTCACTTTTGAGCAAGCAATGGAACGACTAGATTCTATTGTATCTAAGCTTGAGAATGGCGATGTTCCTCTTGAGACAGCGATTGAGTTATTCCAGGAAGGAATGAAGCTTTCGCAGCTTTGCGGGGGGAAACTTGAGCAAGTTGAGCAAAAAATCGAACTATTGATTGAAACAGAGCAAGGCTTCCAGAAAAAAACGTTTGCAGATGCAATCGAGAATAAAGGGGAATAAGCTTGAGCGAGAGGGCAGCAATAAAAGCATATTTATCGCAAACCACGGAGCTTATTGAAGCTTCGCTAAAACAATCGTTACCAAGCTCATGGGATGTTCCCCTACGTCTGAGGGAAGCAATGCTATATTCCCTTGAAGCAGGTGGGAAACGCTTAAGACCAGCACTCGTTATTGCAGCCGCAGAAGCTGTTTTCAATAAGCCAGAAACATTGAGTGCTGCTATGCCTGTTGCTTGTGCCGTAGAGTTTATACACACCTATTCGTTAGTGCATGATGATTTGCCAGCTATGGATGATGATGATTTCCGCAGAGGCAAGCCAACCAACCACAAGGTTTTTGGTGAAGCAATGGCGATATTAGCCGGGGATGCGCTTCTGACGCACGCCTTTCATTTAATTCCACAAGCAGCTCGTCAAGGCGGTGTCGCAGCAGATGTTGCGCTTGCCATTGTCGAAGATTTGGCTAAATTAGCAGGAGCTCCCGGGATGGTAGGCGGTCAAGTTGCCGATATGCTAGGTGAGCAAGGCATTACGTCAATTCATGAACTAGAGTATATTCATCTTCATAAAACAAGTGATCTTATTGCCTTCTCGGTTATGGCTGGCGGCCGTATTGGCGGAGCAACAGAAAAGCAGCTTGAACTGCTCGCGATTTATGGACGCAACATCGGTCTTGCTTTTCAAATTCAGGATGATATTTTGGATTTGATTGGGGACGAGAAAAAGCTGGGTAAGAAGACGAACAGTGATGTTCAGCAAAATAAAGTAACCTATCCGTTCCTTATCGGAATAGAAGAAAGCAAAGCTCAAGTTGAACGGCTTACCCAGGAAGCGAAGTCTGCAGTGCTGGAAGCGGAGTTCATAGCTCCAGATCGACTGCTTGAAATTGCAGATTATCTTGTTGGGCGCGATCATTGAGTATGTGATGCTTTTTCCATTTTGGTTGGGAAAAAAAGCTCGGTATGCTATAATAGGAAAAATGTAGATGTACATGGGACAGCAATAAATGCTGTCCGCGAAAGCGAGGAAAGTAACGTGCTGCTTGACCAGATTAACGGACCTCAAGATTTGAAAGCTTTGACAACCGCTCAGCTAGAGCAACTGGCCGCTGAAATCCGTCAGTTCCTTATTGAGAAGCTTTCCGTTACGGGTGGTCATCTCGCTCCTAACTTAGGAGTCGTTGAGCTGACCCTAGCCATGCATTATTTATTTAATAGTCCAGAAGATAAGTTTATTTTTGATGTAGGCCATCAATCCTACGTTCATAAAATTTTAACCGGTCGTATGGATCGGTTTGATACGCTGCGTCAATATAAAGGTTTATGCGGTTTCGTCAAACGTTCAGAAAGCGAACATGATGTTTGGGAAGCTGGACATAGCAGTACATCATTGTCTGCCGCTATGGGTATGGCGCTTGCTCGTGATCTTAAGGGTGAGAGCAATCGTGTAGTTGCAGTTATAGGCGACGGTGCTTTAACTGGCGGTATGGCCTTAGAAGCGCTTAATCATATCGGACACGAGAACAAGAACTTAATCGTTGTCTTGAACGATAATGAGATGTCCATTGCTCCAAATGTGGGTGCATTGCATCACTATTTAGGGAAAATTCGTACAGATCGTCATTATCATAAAGCTAAGGATGAGCTTCAACAGCTGCTCAACAAAATCCCGGCAATCGGCGGGAAGCTTGCTAAGACGGCTGAACGTTTTAAAGACAGCTTAAAATATTTGCTCGTTAGCGGCATATTGTTCGAGCAATTTGGATTTACTTACCTGGGTCCTGTAGACGGACATGATATCGAGCAAGTGATTGATATTATGCGTCAAGCGGATGCAATGCCAGGACCTGTTTTAGTCCATGTATTGACTGTGAAAGGCAAAGGTTATTCTCCTGCCGAAGCA
The DNA here is from genome assembly GCF_056400045.1 of Paenibacillus sp. 01L418. Taxonomy (NCBI): domain Bacteria; kingdom Bacillati; phylum Bacillota; class Bacilli; order Caryophanales; family Paenibacillaceae; genus Paenibacillus; species Paenibacillus sp. 01L418. Next base: position 2,555 of record NZ_JBFTSN010000299.1, on the reverse strand, counting down.
GATTCGTTCAAATGGCATGGCATCACGCCATACAAAATTGAATCAGGCCAAGTAGTCAAAGCAGTTGGCCCGCCAGTATATACTGACGTTTTTGGTCAGATGCTAATTGAGCTTGCTGAGAAGGACGAGCGCATCGTTGCTGTTACTCCAGCAATGCCGGGCGGTTCAGGTTTGCTGCCATTCGCAGCAAGATTTCCGAATCGAATGATCGATGTGGGCATTGCAGAACAACATGCAGCTACCATGTCTGCTGCTTTAGCGATTGAAGGCATGAAACCTGTGTTTGCAGTGTATTCGACTTTCTTGCAGCGAGCATATGATCAAGTCGTTCATGATATTTGCCGTCAGAACCTGAATGTTATATTTGCCATAGACCGTGCTGGATTCGTTGGCCCGGATGGTGAAACACATCATGGTGTTTATGATATTTCATTCTTAAGACATATACCAAATTTGGTCATTATGATGCCTAAGGATGAGAATGAGCTAAGACGAATGCTCAAGACCGCCGTAGAATATAATGATGGCCCAATAGCTGTTCGTTATCCGCGCATTGCAGGATTAGGCGTAGAGATGGAAGCAGATCCGCAAGTATTGCMTATAGGCAAGTGGGAAACCGTACGCGAAGGCGACTCGACCGTTATTATGGCCATTGGACCGATGCTGCAGGTTGCTGAAGAAGCTGCAGACCTTCTCAAGCGTGAAGGCATCAATGTTCAAATTGTAAATGCTCGGTTTATTAAGCCGCTTGATGAAAAGATGCTATTATCGTTTGCTGCAGAAGGCAGGCATATGATTGTGCTTGAGGAAAATGCAGAGCTTGGCGGTTTTGGCAGTTCTGTTCTTGAGTTCTTCTCACTCAAAGGCATTTACGGCTTAACTATTCGGATCATTGGAGTACCTGATGTATTCGTTGAACACGGATCCATTAAAGAACAACGCAAAGAAATTGGATTAACGGCTGATAGAGTTGCAACAGAATTAAAAACGATGCAGCCAAGGCGCATGAAACGAGTTACTGGCAAACAGTAACGTCTGAGGGTGAAAGATGACAACAACAACAGCTAAAGAACGAATAGACGTATTGCTTGTTGAGCGCGGCTTTTATGAAAGCAGAGAAAAGGCAAAAGCGGCTTTGATGGCGGGTCTTGTGCTAGTAAATGACGAGCCTGTTGACAAAAGCGGTATGAAGGTGGCACGTTCGGCAGACATTAAGGTAAAGGGCGCGCTTCATCCTTATGTTAGCCGAGGCGGGCTAAAGCTGGAAAAAGCGATTCGAGTGTTTAATATTGATTTGCGCGAACGCGTTATGCTCGATATCGGTGCTTCAACCGGTGGCTTTACCGACTGCGCATTACAAAATGGGGCATCATATGTATATGCTATTGATGTTGGATATAACCAACTTGATTGGTCGCTAAGACAAGATGAACGCGTTCATGTTATGGAGCGAACTAATTTTCGTTATACGCAGCCAGCTGATTTAGTTGGGCCACCGCCAACATTTGCAACAATTGATGTATCCTTTATTTCGTTAAAACATATATTGCCTGCTTTATCTACGTTATTAACGGTTGGTTCCGGTATTGTAGCTTTAATTAAGCCGCAATTCGAGGCTGGGCGTGAGAAAGTAGGTAAATCAGGAGTTGTACGTGACTCTGGCGTGCACAGAGATGTACTTCGTACCGTTTTGACTGGAGCAGCTGAGATTGGTTTTTCATTGCAGGATATTACGTTCTCCCCAATTACGGGTGGAGAAGGYAATATTGAATTTTTAGCTTATTGGCATTGGTCTGCTGAACCAAATACTGCTGTACCCGATGACAACGCATTAGCAGAGCTAGTGAAACAAGCAAATGAAACCTTTACAACGAATAAATAAATGAGGAAGGTGCCTGGCAGAGTCATAACTGCCGGCATCTTTTTTACTTTACAGCATAGTGCTCCATTTGTTAAACTATAGAAAAGCAAACAAACGTTCGGCAATCGACACAAACAGGAAAATGCCCCCAGCATAGCGAACGAATAAGTATACAATCCATTTGCGAATGGGGGATGCTGATGGGAACCTATGGTGATTGGGCGATCATGCTTGTCGCTGGATGTTTGTTCGTATTGTGGCTGTTCAGAGTGTTTCACCGCTGGCTGCATGAGCCTGCAAGCGTTAGTCGGCTTACGCTCGGCAAGGGCGGTACTCTTTCAGTAGATGATGAAAATATATTGTTGCTGGAGCAAGCTGGGTACGAAGTAACTTCAGGAAAACATTTAGTTCCGATTCCAATCAAGCTTGATGATGTGCCGCTTGGAAAGGGAAGCCGGTTATACATTGATTATATTGCGGAAAAGAATAATTGCACGTATATAGTGAAAACTGCTCGTGACCGGATGCCAATTGACTGGTCGCCGAGCGGTGTAAGAGATCGTTTGCTTGTGTATTCGCTGCTTTTGCCCGAATGCGATGGAATTTTATTCGTGGACGCAAGGGAGAAGTTGATTCGCAAAGTCACGTTTCACATTGCAGACCAATAACTCATGGAGGTTTTTTATGAAGGGGC
>NZ_JBFTSN010000298.1:0-8293 GCF_056400045.1 Paenibacillus sp. 01L418 | reverse complement strand
ATTGGGTGTCATACTAAATAAGTAGAGCGTTTGATGATATCAATCGGATAGCGCTTTTTTTACGGACTATTGTTCTTTATAAAGCACATTAAGTGTTTGTAAAGGCAATTTCATTCGGTAATGTCTCCTCACCGTTATCAATGGAGGCACTCGGCCATACTGTGGGTTGCAAAAAAACCTTAGACGCGAGTCGTCAAGAGTGTGGTGTGAGGCGGGGTTCGATGCCCCTGGACTCTATTTTAGAGTCTTTAACTAAATGGTTTGGTATAAAGCCTTTTAGTTAAACACTCTAAGAGTGTAGCAGAGATATKAAACTTGATTTTTTTAAGCCAATAATTTCKTTTGTTTTTCTATATCTGAAGAAAGGGTGAATGTTCTTTGACGTATCGACAAAGATTGTCTTTATTGATTTTAATCGACTCCATTATCGTTTTTACCGCCATTTTTTTTAGCAGGTTGTTGCTAAGTGCTTCACTTGATGTGGTGACTGCACCCATTGTAATTAGTTCAATTACTTTGCTATTAAGCCATCATTTCTTTTCCTTCTACTACAATTTGTATAAGAAGGCATGGGAATATGCGAGTGTAGGGGAGCTATTGATTATTACAAAGGCCGTTTCCTTCTCGATCTTTGCAGCAGCGATTATTCAGCAAATTGTGATGCAGGATGTGTTTTTCAGGCTGCTGGCCGTGACCTGGATGATTCATATGCTGTTAATCGGAGGATCGAGGTTATGCTGGAGAATTTTCCGTGGCAGCTACCAGAAAAATGCTGGATTGCGTAAAAGCACGTTAATTGTTGGTGCTGGCTCTGCGGGTACGATGCTTGCCCGTCAGCTCCTTAGCAACAATGATATGGAGCTATTGCCAACTGCGTTCATAGATGACGATGTAAACAAACATAATCTAGATATTATGGGCATTCCGGTGTTGGGCGGAGTTGAAAGCATTGCGAAGGTAGCGCTTGATTATGAGATTAACAATATCGTTATTGCGATACCCTCACTGAGCAAAAAACAGCTCAACACGATTTTTAGCGAATGCGCTAAAACGAAAGCAAAAACACAAATCATTCCTATGCTTGAGGATTTGGCTACCGGCAGAGTGTCGGTTAGTCAATTTCGTGATGTTCAGGTTGAGGATTTATTAGGGCGTGAGCCTGTAGAGCTCGATATTGAGAGTATTTCAGGTTACGTCACTCAGAAGGTCGTTATGGTAACAGGCGCTGGGGGCTCGATTGGATCTGAGGTGTGCAGGCAGGTTTCGAGGTTTTTACCGGAGAAGCTTATTTTGCTTGGACATGGAGAGAACAGCATCTACTCCATTGAGATGGAGCTGAAAGAGCTTTACGGACATACAAAAATAGAATTTGTGACAGAAATCGCCGATATGCAAGACGCAAATAAAATGCTGGCCGTTATGCAAGCTCATCGTCCGCAGGTCGTTTATCATGCAGCAGCACATAAGCATGTTCCACTGATGGAGAGAAATCCAGAGGAAGCGTTCAAAAATAACGTAATGGGAACCTTGAATGCGGCAAGAGCAGCCAGCCAAGCTCGCGTGGATACGTTTGTCATGGTATCGACCGATAAGGCGGTTAATCCAACCAGCGTTATGGGCGCGACAAAAAGGATTGCAGAGATGGTCATTCAGCATATGGACCGGTTCAGCAATACCAAATTTGTAGCGGTAAGATTCGGCAATGTTTTGGGCAGCCGCGGCAGCGTTATTCCGCTGTTCAAGAAGCAAATAGAGAAGGGGGGACCCGTAACGGTTACACATCCGGACATGGTTCGCTATTTTATGACCATTCCTGAAGCTTCAAGGTTAGTCATTCAAGCTGGTGCACTTGCCAGAGGCGGTGAAATCTTTGTCCTCGATATGGGTGATCCGGTTAACATTACCGATCTTGCACAAAATGTCATCCGGATGTCGGGCTACTCGGTCGAGGAAATCGGCATTGAGTACACAGGAATTCGCCCAGGCGAGAAGCTATTCGAAGAAATGCTTAAGGATGATGAAATCAATGAAAAGCAGGTTTATCCAAAAATCTACATAGGCAAATCATCCGAGATTTATTTTGAACATATTGAAGAAATTATTGCCCTGCACGGGGGAATGAGCAAAGCAGAATTGCGTACAAGGCTGCTGGATCTAGCGAATAATGTCGTAGAGCTTCCTGGATTTGCATCTGTAACAGGTTAAAAAAAGAAGGAGTTGCATAAAAGTTATGAAGGTTAGAAAAGCGATAATACCAGCTGCTGGTCTGGGTACAAGGTTTCTCCCAGCAACAAAAGCGATGCCAAAAGAAATGCTGCCAATCGTCGATAAGCCAACTATTCAATATATTGTGGAAGAAGCGATTGAATCAGGCATCGAGGACATTATTATTGTAACGGGTAAAGGAAAACGGGCAATCGAGGATCATTTTGATAACTCACTTGAGCTGGAGCAAATTTTGACTGCCAAACATAAATACGATTTATTAAGTGAAGTGCGCAAATCAGCGGATATGGTAGATATTCATTATATCCGCCAAAAGGAGCCGAAGGGGCTTGGGCACGCCATATGGTGCGCTCGCAAATTTATTGGCGATGAGCCGTTTGCCGTACTGCTTGGGGATGATATTATCTCAGCGGAGAAGCCTTGTATCAAGCAGATGATCGAAAAATATGATGAGTATCATACTTCGATTATCGGCGTGCAGCGTGTGGCGGATGAAGCCGTATCTCGCTACGGAATTGTAGATGGCACTCTTATGGAAGAATCCTTCCACCGGGTTAGACATTTGGTCGAGAAGCCATCCAAGGAGCTGGCGCCATCGAATATGGCGATTATGGGCAGGTATATTTTGAACCCGGCGATCTTCGACATTCTCGGAAATCAATCGCCTGGAGCGGGCGGAGAAATACAACTGACCGATGCGATTGCTGCTTTAAACTTAATGGAAGCCGTATACGCTTATGAATTCGAAGGCAAGCGTCATGATRTGGGTGAGAAAATGGGCTTTATCCAGACGACGATTGAATTTGCTCTTCAGCGTGAGGATTTGCGTTATGAGCTATTAAACTATTTATCGCAAATGGTTGAAAGAGAATCTGCTAGAAAATAATTCTAGTATAGGATGGTAGAAGCATGCCAAATAAAATTTTATTTTGCGCAACGGTTGATTATCATTTCAAGGCATTTCATATGCCTGTTCTCGAATGGTTTAAGCAGCAAGGGTGGGAGGTCCATATCGCCGCAAAGGGCGAGCTGGAGCTCCCTTTTGTTGACCGGAAGTTTAATATTTCCATTGAGCGCTCACCGTTCCATTCCAACAATGTCAAAGCATACCGAGAGCTGAAGGCAATTATTCAGCAGCAGGATTATAATATCATTCATTGCCATACGCCAATGGGCGGCGTGTTAGCAAGACTCGCGGCACAGCCGGCGAGAAAACAAGGAACAAAAGTTATTTATACCGCGCATGGTTTTCATTTCTGCAAAGGTGGCTCGCTCCTGAACTGGATGCTTTATTATCCAATTGAGAAGAGACTATCCAGCATGACGGACTGTTTAATTACAATCAATACAGAGGACTATCAGCTCGCTGTCACCAAAAAATTTAAAGCAAAGCGGATCGCTCATGTTCATGGTGTTGGCGTAAATACAACACATTTTAAGCCTTTGCAAAAGCTTGATAAATGGCGATTGCGTCAGGAACTCGATTATCGCACGGACGACTTCCTTATGTTTTATGCTGCTGAATTTAACCGAAACAAAAACCATCAACTGCTCATTCACGCGTTGGCCGCTATTAAAGAGGCGGTACCGCATGGCCGGCTGCTGCTGGCTGGTAAAGGGCCTTTGCTTGAGGAAAGCCAGGCTCTGGCAGAGCGATTAGGAGTTGGATCGATGGTCCATTTTCTTGGCTATCGGACAGATATCGACCGGCTGCTGCCCATGTGCGACGTCGCAGTAGCATCCAGCCTGCGTGAGGGATTGCCCGTCAATTTAATGGAGGCCATGGCCTGCGGGCTGCCCATTGTTGCCACGCGGAATAGAGGCCATTCAGAGCTCGTTATAGATGGCGAGAATGGATTCGTGCTGGAGCCAACCGATATGGAATTATTTGCTGACCGGTTAAGGAAGCTGAGTGAATCGCTGGAGCTGAGGCAGCGGATGGGGGCGTTTAGCCTTCAAATGGTACAGAAATATGGTTTGCTTCAGGTGAAGCTAGAGCTTAATGAAATATACAAGTCCTTTATGTTGGGGGAACAAAATGAATCCCAAAGTCAGTATCATCGTGCCTATATTTAATATGGAGCTGTATTTGGATAGATGCTTGAATAGCTTGCTAGAGCAAAGCTTATCTGACATAGAGATTATTGCAGTAAACGATGGATCTACGGATTCCAGCTTAAGCATTCTTCAGGAATATACGGAACGGGATTCACGAATCATTGTTATTAATAAAGAAAATGAAGGTGTGTCCGCTGCACGAAACGATGGTGTGCTGGCAGCAAATGGGGAGTACATCGGATTCGTTGATCCAGATGATTGGGTGAATTTAAAAATGTATGAAGAAATGTACGAGTGCGCTGTGGAACAAAACGTTGATATTGTGATGTGTACGTATATTCGGGAGTTTGGGACACATTCGAAGGAAAAGCGCTTCAACATGCCTGACAAGCAATTGTATCTTATGGATGAGGTACAAACGACTATGCTAAGGCGGCTTGTTGGTCCATTAAAGGAAGAGGTAGCGAATCCCGAATATCTGGATGCTTGGGGGACGGTATGGTCAAAACTTTATCGTACATCATTGCTGAAAGACAATAAGGTGAAATTTAAAGATCTCAGCATCATAGGCAGTAATGAGGATACACTCTTCAACATTCATGTCTTTTATAATGCTGAATCTTTTTTGTTTCTGAATCGTCCTTTTTATCATTATTGGCGGGCAAATACTACTTCAATTACATCCACTTATAACCCGATGCTCGCTGAGAAGTTCGAAAAGCTCTACTGTTCAATTGAGTCTTTTATAGAGGCAAAGCAGCTTCAGATTGAATATAAAATAGCTTTTCACAATCGGATTTGTATGAATGTAATAGGACTTGGTCTTAACATCATGAGTAATAAAAAATCATCCTCGATGCTTACAAAGGTAAAAGCTTTGCAAATGATGTTGAATGGGAATCGGATAAGAAACTCTTTCATGCAATTTGATGAAGCGTATTGCCCTTTAGTGTGGAGGGTGTTTTTTTTATGTGCAAAAAATAAGTTTTCTTTAGGTATTTATTTGATGCTTACGGCTGTGAATTGGATGCGTATAAAAAATGTKGGGAGGGCTAAAGTTGCAACCAGTAAGAATCTTGCAAGTGGTAATGATCATGAATCGTGGCGGTTTAGAAACGATGCTAATAAACTATTACCGTCAGATGGATCGAAGCAAAATTCAGTTTGACTTTATCGTTCATCGACAAGCTGAAGGACACTACGATCAAGAGATCCTAGCATTAGGTGGTAAAATTTACCGAATGCCTCAGATTAGGCCGGGAAATTATTCTCAATACTTTAAAAGCCTTGATCAATTCTTTATAGATCATCCTTACTATAAGGTCGTTCATGCTCATATTAATGAGAATAGTAGTTTTATTCTAAAAGCAGCAAAAAAGGCGGGAGTTCCTTGTCGAATCACTCATAGTCATTTAAGTGATCTAGGTATAGATATTAAGCTGCCATTCCGTCTGTATGCAAGACTAACGATGAAGGATAATCCTAGCAGCTACTTTGCATGCTCACAAAAAGCAGGTAAATGGCTTTTCGGAAAAAAAATAGCTGATTCCGGTAAAGTAGTTGTATTAAATAACGCTGTTGATGTAAGCCAGTTTTCATTTAATCAAACTATTCGTGATGAAATAAGAGAGGAGCTCTCGGCGGGAGATCGATTAGTTATTGGTCATATTGGAAGGTTCACTGAACAAAAAAACCATGATTTTTTGATAGATGTCTTTAAAGCTGTTCATGACAAAAAACCTAATTCAATGTTGGTATTAGTTGGTGAGGGTCATTTGAGAAATGCGATTGAGAAAAAAATAGAGAAATTAGGTTTAACAAATTGTGTGAAAATACTCGGTGTACGAAAGGATATCTCCAATCTCTTGCAGGGAATGGATATCTTTTTGTTCCCTTCTTTATTTGAAGGATTGCCCGTTGTTCTAGTAGAAGCACAAGCTTCAGGGATACAAAGTATTATCTCAGATACGATTACTACGGAGACAGATGTAACAGGCAGGCTTCAATTTATTAGCTTAAAGCAAACTGCAGATTATTGGGCTGAGCAAATTATTAATACTTCCCCTGGGCATGTGGACACATCGGACTCTCTGAGAGAAAAAGGATACGATACTTCTACTATGGCAAAATGGTTATCTGACTATTATATGAATCAGATGCCCATGGCTGTTTTAAGGTAAGAGGGGGGATAGTGTATTGAAACCGATGTTGACTGTTTTTACACCTACCTATAACCGGGCATATACACTGCATCTTTGTTATGAGAGTCTGAAACGTCAAAGCTGCAAAGATTTTATATGGCTCATTGTTGATGATGGATCTACGGATAATACGAAGGAACTAATCGAGAGTTGGGTTCAGGATAATCAAATACCGATTCAATATCATTATCAGAATAACCAAGGCATGCATGGCGCACACAATGCTGCTTATGAACGTATTGAAACAGAGCTTAATGTTTGTATAGATTCGGATGATTATTTAGCAGATGATGCTGTGGAGAAAATAACTGAATTTTGGAAGACATCTGGCAGCAAACAATACGCGGGTATAGTAGGCTTAGACGTCTCTCAGGATAACGAGATAATTGGTACTAGGCTTCCTGAACATGTGAAACAATCAACTCTTAGCGACTTATATGCTTTGCATTCAGTAAAAGGTGATAAAAAGCTGGTATATCGTACTGATATTATGAAAAAATATCCGCCATACCCTTTATTCGCAGGTGAGAAATATTGTCCCTTATCATACAAATACATTTTGATCGATCAGGATTATCAATTACTAATCATGAATGAGGTACTGTGTGTAGTTGAATATATGCAAGACGGATCTAGCTTAAATATCATTAATCAGTATAAGAAAAATCCACATGGGTTCTCATTCTTCCGAAAGGTTGCTATGTTATATGCTCCATCCTTGAAAGAGAGAATTCGCGAGGCAATTCATTATGTTTCCAGCAGTATCATTATTCGAAATAAAAACTTTCTTAAAGAGTCACCTCGTAAAGGAATTACAATGTTAGCAATTCCGTTAGGGGTGTTACTTTACATTTATATTCAGAATACGAGTAAAACAACGGTTGCTGTTAAGAAAAGTCACGGTTAGCAAGTGCGAAAATGATTGTAAAGGAGGGATTAAATAATATGACGATACTGTGGTTCACCCTGGTTATTGTATTCACAGTTGCTCTTACAGCTAGATATTTTTCGGTTCAAGCAGGGCTAGCCCCTGCTCTAATTAAACCAAATAAATTTTTAGCTGTAATAGCAGCACTTGCACTTGCTACGGTATCGGGTTTGCGGATAAACATTGGTGATACATTTCTTTATATGCATAGCTATTCAATAGGTGATTTTAGTTGGAACACTGTTGTCCGAAGCCAAGACAAAGGTTTTAATATATTCCAAATGCTGCTAAAGCAAATATCGGATGATCCGCAAATTCTTGTTTTAACGACCGGAGTGCTAACAAACGTACTGATAGTAATCGTCTTGTATAAATATACGAGATTATTTGAGTTAAGCGTATATCTATATATAACGACAGGTACGTTTACAATTTCTATGAACGGAATAAGGCAGTTCTTTGCAGCTGCTATCGTTTTTGCTGCAACTAAATATTTACTAGAAGGCAAATGGAAGCCTTATATTTCGATTGTAATATTCGCCTCTTTCTTTCATCAAAGTGCTCTAATAATGATCCCGATGTATTTTATTGTGCGTAGAAAAGCATGGACAAAAACAACCTTCTTGCTTTTATCTGTAGCTGTTCTTATCGTTGTAGGCTTTAATGCTTTCTCTGAGCTATTATTTTCGGCGATTAAAGATACCCAGTATGGTCATTATGATAGTTTCAAAGAGGGTGGAGCTAATGTACTTAGAGCAATCGTATGGATTATTCCACTTGTTATCGCTTTTTTTGGAAGAGAAAAATTAAAATACTTATTTCCTAAATCAGATATTTTGGTTAATATCTCACTAGTTGGCGTTGTTTTAATGATTATTTC
>NZ_JBFTSN010000297.1:0-8296 GCF_056400045.1 Paenibacillus sp. 01L418 | reverse complement strand
CAACAAAGCCTTGCAATACTTCAAGTGAATTCGGGTTGATGCATTCCATGAAAGGTTTGCCTTCATCTTCCGCTTCGCTCGTAATGAGCGGTTCAAACAAACGGAACTCAGCAGCTATCGCCTGAGAAGCTTCAATCCAATGAATGGTGCCTTTCACTTTACGTTCATTAAAGCCGGATCCGCTCTTCGTCTTCACGTCATAGGTACAGCGCAGCTCAATCACATTGCCCTCTGCATCCTTGATCGCCTCTTGGCATGTAATGAAGTAAGCATGTTTTAGACGCACTTCATTGCCAGGGAACAGACGGAAATATTTGTTCGGAGGATTTTCCATGAAATCATCCTGTTCAATGTATATCTCACGCGAAAACGGAATTTGACGGATTCCCATCTCTTCGTTTTCCGCATTATTTTCGGCATCAAGCAGTTCGGTTTGACCTTCTGGATAGTTTGTAATGACCACTTTAAGCGGACGCAATACAGCCATCGTACGAAGCGCCTTCAGCTTCAAGTCTTCTCTTATAAAATGCTCCAGGTTGCGCTCATCCACTAGGCTGTTGCTTTTCGATACACCGATCTCACGGCAGAAAGCACGCAGCGATTCCGGTGTATAGCCTTTGCGGCGCAAACCGCTGATCGTTGGCATACGCGGATCATCCCAGCCGTCTACTGCCCCTTCATCCACCAATTGCTTCAGCTTGCGCTTGCTCATAACGGTGTTCGTTACGTTCAGGCGGGCAAATTCATATTGATGCGGTGTGGAAGCCATCTCACATTCAGCTATCGTCCAATCATAGAGTGGACGGTGGTCCTCGAATTCCAGCGTACAGATCGAGTGCGTGATGCCTTCAATGGCATCGCTTAGCGGGTGAGCATAGTCATACATCGGATAGATGCACCAAGCATCTCCCGTGCGGTGATGATGCGTATGCGCAATGCGATACAACACAGGATCACGCAATGTGATGTTCGGTGAAGCCATATCAATTTTTGCGCGCAGCACCTTTTCGCCGTCCTTAAATTCGCCTGCGCGCATGCGTGCGAACAAATCAAGGTTTTCCTCTACTGTACGGTTCCGATACGGGCTTTCCTTGCCTGGCTCAGTCAACGTGCCGCGATATTCGCGCATTTGCTCAGCTGTCAGATCACATACATATGCTTTGCCCTTTTGAATAAGAAACACCGCACGATTGTAAAGCTCTTCAAAATAATCGGAAGCAAAGCGAAGGTCGTCCCATTCGAAGCCAAGCCAGCGAACATCCTCTTGGATGGACTCTACATACTCAGTATCTTCTTTTAACGGATTCGTATCGTCAAAACGCAAGTTTGTCTTGCCCTTGAACTCATCAGCCAGCTCAAAGTTCAAGCAAATCGACTTGGCATGTCCAATATGCAAATAGCCATTTGGCTCTGGCGGAAAACGAGTGACGATTTCTTTCACTTGGCCGCTCTTCAAATCTTCGACTACGATGCTTTTTATAAAATTCGAGGATGAGGACTTGTTATCTACTGCATTCTCCATCTGCGACCAACCTTTCCCACGGAAAATATTTATCCTCTTATAATACACAAATTCCCGTCAAATTATAATACTTAGTATGTATATGCCACTTTCAGAGCACGCTCCCGAGCCTAGCAATCCAGCGCACTAGAACGAAATAATGCCGGAAGAATAAAGAAATACGAGCAATACCAGAATAGGCGCCACATAACGCAGCATGAATAACCATACTCGCAGCCACCATGCAGACAAGCCTGACTCCTTAGCTCCGCCTTTCCATACATACCCGACAAATATAGTAACGACTAGTCCGCCAAGCGGCAGAACGATGTTAGTGCATACAAAATCAACCCAGTCAAAAAACGACTTTCCGCCAAACGTAAGCCAAGGTATTTTGTCACCAAGCGATAACGCCGATGGCACCCCAATAACGAAGCAAAGAATGGATAACAAAATAACTGAAAAGCTTCGGCTCCAGCCAAATTTCTCACGAACGAAAGCAACCGGCACCTCAAGCAGTGAGATGGTTGAAGTAAGCGACGCAAAGGCAATCATCACGAAGAACAGCCCTCCAAACAGCCACCCTAACGGCATCGCTGAGAATGCTGCAGGCAAGGCTACGAATACGAGACCAGGGCCTTGCGAAGCCTCGAGTCCAAATGCGAAGGTAGTAGGGAAAATAATCAGTCCTGCAAGAAGTGCATAAACAATATTGCCTGTACCTACTGCTGCTGTTGCTAGAGAAAGCGACTGCCGTTTATCCACGTACGCCCCATAAGTAATAATGGTACCCATGCCAAGGGAAAGGGATAGGAAGGCATGGCCAAGCGCTACGAATGCAGACTCCGCTGTCAGCTTGCTAAAGTCAGGCTTTAGAAAAAAGGCTGCGCCTTCGCCGGCTCCATCCAGAAACATAACACGCACACAAAGTACAATGAGCAATACAAGCAACCCTGGAATGAAAATTTTATTAACCTTTTCAATGCCTGCCGATACACCTCGAATAATGATGAGGCCCGTTAGAAGCAAGACGATGAATTGCCAGAATACCGGCATCCAGCTTCCATTAAGATCACTGAACTGCTGCGCAAAATCATTATTTTCAAATAGCTGCCCTGTAAAAGACAACATCGCATAATGCAAAGTCCAGCCTGCGACTATCGCATAGAACGACAATATAACGAACGCTCCCAAAATGATAATAACGCCGAAGCCGCTCCACAGCTTATGCGCGCCCAGCCGAGTGAACGAAGAGGACGCATTGCCGCGGCCGCCTCGACCTACTGATAGTTCCGCTAGCAGCACCGGCAGTCCTACTAGCAGCATGCATATAAAAAATAGAAGAAAAAAGGCCGCTCCTCCATATTTACCTGTAATATACGGGAACCTCCACATGTTGCCGAGTCCGACCGCACTTCCTATTGCCGCCAAAATAAATCCTGAGGACGTAAACCGCTCCCCTGTACCGCTCTCCCCGCTTTGCGAGGCTCCTTCTTGTTTTTGATCCTTCATAAGCCATTCCTCCTGTAATAATCTAAGCTGTCTGCGACTTATCTATTGCTCCGATGGGTAGTATAACCTTTTTCAAAAAATATATCTGCAAGCGCACGGTCTGAGCCGGCATAGTTCCATTTGAAAAACCCACAATCGAACAGGCTGCAATGTGTATTGGCGATGATTACTTTGTGCTTCGCCAATCATCAGAATGGTGGCACGAACGGTATCATAAATCAACATATTTCACACTTCCTCATTGCCGCTCCGTTTTCACTTCTATTTATTCATTTGATTCTATTTWACAGGACTGAATAACTTTTATTTTTGCACATATAAACCTTTTTAAACTTCGAATTACTCATGTACATGTAAAGGATTATTCCTTATATAATAAAGCGATACGTTAAATACGCAAAAATCTTTATCTGAATATAATTGCATATATAAAACTTTAATTCGAGATCGAAAAATGCTCAAATATCGAGTTTCAAGATATTTAAGACCATCAAAAAATGGACAGAAACGATTAATCGTTTCTGTCCATTTTCAACTTCTATCTTATATTAATTTAATAGAATGTAAGTACGATATTTTCATAAGAATTGCAGGATCAAAAGGCACAGTATGAAGTGTATGATGAGCCCAACAATTAACTCTTAAACTGAGGTTAAGCCGATCACATTTTGCTTAATAGACGCTGTGTGAACGTGGAGTTGCATCCATTGTTCTCCCAAGTAAAAACCCATCTATTGCTCGTTGATCACTCTATCAAAACCTCAGCAATTACCCGTTGATTTTACGGCATTGCGATAGCATATTGATCAAGCCTCGCATATCTCGTCGTCCGTAATGATCCTACTTTATTCGATATCACTTCTATGAACCATCCAATTCACGTATATAGAAGTATGCTTTGCATTCACTTCCAAAGGTCAAAGCATAGTCCTTCATATCGAAGAATGTATGGTTATAAGGAAGCTATTCGCCATTAGACGCCAGTCTTACCTACAAAACGACTAAAACAACCATTAAATGGGCTTTTTTTCGCCCGGAAGCCGCATGTATTTCATTTTTAAGTGAGGAAGCACTATAGCAGCTGCTCGATATTAGCCTTCATTTCGGAAGGTTCATCGGTCGATTCGAACCGTTTTACGACATTGCCTTCACGGTCAATTAGAAATTTAGTAAAGTTCCATTTGACTGAGTTGCCTTCGAGGTAATGAGGCAGCTTCTCCGAAAGGAAAGCATTGAGCATTTTACCGCTAGGGTTGCTTGTGTCAAAACCTTGGAAAGGCGCATCTTCCGTTAGCTGCTTGAAAAGAGGATGAGCGGTTTCATCCCGTACATCGGTTTTCTCAAAGAGAGGGAATGTCACTCCGTAGTTCAACTGGCAAAAGCTTTGAACATCAGAGTTTGCACCCGGCTCCTGCTCGCCAAATTGATTACTTGGAAAACCAAGAATCTCAAGACCTTGATCTTTATATTGTTCATATAGTTTTTGCAAATCCGCGTATTGCGGTGTAAAGCCGCATTTGCTTGCTGTGTTGACGACAATTAGCACCTTACCTTTATATTGTTCCATGCTTTGTTGTTTACCATTAATGCTTTGCAGCTCATGTGAGTAAATGCTCATTGTTTGTTGCCTCCTCTAAAATATGTGAGTTATAATAAATTAAATTGTACACAATTTAATTATTACATAGAATACCATGCGAAACAAATGAATGTCAAACCTAAAGCGTTTATAGGAAAAGCGAAACATGTTTATAAAATCGATTATCCAGTCGCTATATGTAATCCCCTGCGCTGACCACCGTTTTTTTATAGCTGCTACGCAAAAAAAGACTGCTCCTCTTGCGAGTTACCTCGCGCCTCGGTGCAGTCCCATTATTTATAATTGCGATTGCTTCTTTCTACTGCCCAGCCATTCCGTGAACAAAGCATAATCCTGCTCCACTTGATCTGCGTAGGAAAGCGCCCAATTGGCAATTGACGTGCAAAAAGCATCCTCGTCATTGCCCATCGCCTTCACAATCTCAATCTCACTGTGATACGCGAGAATACCTTGCGCTACATCGGCATCCGCCCTCGCATGCATTTTTGCGGTCAGCCTGCCCATGCTCGTCGTAACCGACAGCAAATCCCCAGCCGTATCAAGCGCTTCTAGCTTAAGCCGCTTCTTATATGGTGATCGCTCACGCACATAAAACTGCCGCTCTCCAATGGATAGCCATCCAAGATACGGGTCTGCCTCATGGTGCATCGCTCTCTGAGTCATGGTTACGCGCTGTCCCTGATGCTCAAACATAGACCAAAATGTCTCATCATAAGGCATAAAATAAGCTGGAACCGGAACGCGCACTTCCTTTACCTCAAGCACGATATCGTCCTCGCCTTGTGCATCTTCGCCTGCTTCAATCAGTACATAGTATCTATCGAGCCCAATAGATGCTGTCCCTGAGCCATGCTTCACTGCAATATCCTTTACCTGAAAATGACGCAATTCCTCTGAATCATCGGCTTTGACGGTATCTAAATACATCGGCCATGCTTGCAATAAAGCCTCACGTTCTTCGTCAGTCGGAGCTACAATTTCATCTGTCGTTGCAAACTGCCTATGCTCTTGTACGAGCGCCGTAACCTTTTCAAGGAAATGCTGATCCTTGCGTTTTTGCAGTTTTTTGAGCAGCTTCTTGACGGGACCTTCCGCACGCTCAATGTCAATCACATAAGTGCCGGGGTCATCCTTGCCCTTTGCGAATCGGCGCATCTGCTTGGAATAGGCCTGTAGATAAGCTTCAACCGCGCTAATCTGATTAGCATGGGTTTGTCCTTTAAGCCTGCCGACGAGCGCTATACTTACCGACATTCGCATCAAATCATACAAATACGAGCCCAGATAACCTTCATCAAAATCATTCACATCATAGACGAGCGTACCTTGCTCATTGCGGAAAGCACCAAAGTTCTCAAAGTGCAGATCGCCTTGAACCCAAGTGGGACGCCCTTCAGGCGTGTGATAAGGAAACCAAATTCGTGATGCGTCAAAATAAAATAAATAAGCGCTGCCGCGAAAAAAAGAAAATGGCGTTTCCGACATTTTAAGATACTTTTCTTCACGTTTGCCGCGCTCAAGCTTCATTATTTTTTGATCAAATTCTTGAAAAATCGCAGATAGTGTCCGTCTTCTAAGTTTGCTCTGGGTCAGCTTCACTCGTTCTGTCAGCTTCGAATCCATACATTCTCCCCCATTMAACTTACATTTCTACTTTTTGCAGTCTCATATAATCACTAATCATAGCCAAGCGCCATGGTAGAATCATGCCAAAAGCGAGCAAATAGAAAACCGCCCCGGTTTGCGGAATCGACATATATTGCTCTACGACACTATGTAGAGACAGCCTGATTATGAACAGCGTCAGCATAATAAAAACAAACGCCTTAGATCGTCTTACATAGATTTCCGACTTCACGCGTTCCAAACGGGTCGTGACGATTAATGGGAAAGCAAAGATCAGCATGCCGGTCAAAAAAGCAGCTAACCCCCAAAACCATGGAATATGCGTCTGGGAAAAGGCAAACATGACGAAGCCTGTTGCCATGCCTAACGGCGGTATGATGATTTTGCGCAATGAGGTCGGCCGTTTACCCGCGCGCATACGCAGGACAATAAGTGTAAGACCGGCCAGAGCAGATATGACGATGGAACCAACTTGAATCACTTGCGTTGACAGCAGCACCGCTAATTACCCCCGTTTTCATGGTGTGGATGCCCTATTTTTATAATCGCGAAAATGCTCTTAATCCTTTACAAGGCAGCAATAAATTACTCTTTATTCCATCGTACTTCAAAACCATAAACATCGCAAACATACGCTATTTTTTTAAACCTGTGATCGTCTATGGAAGCTTCTCCTCTTGTTTGAAAAGTTCCTTGTTATCATCTAGCTTCATGTTAGCTGCGATGTAAGAAAGAAGCTGAAGCCGGTCGCAATAATAATTGAAACATTAATCCAGAAAATTAAGAAAGTCATGAGCGAGCTCATATCCTACGACTCGTTGTCGATTGCCACGATAAAGAGGGATAAGCCCTCCTTTTGAGCATAACTTTTTCAATAAATTTACTGCTGTTTTATGATCAATACCAAAATGACGCTCCACATCCTTTGGCCTGATTAAACGAGCCTGTTGAACTGCAAGCCGTATAATTTCTTTCTCTACTAGTTGAATTCGTGTTATTGGTGCTCGCCTAGCCTGGTACCTGCTCATCACCATTTTGAGCATGGTCATACATATCTCAGGATTTTTCTCAACATCATCATAAGCGAATGAGATGACCGGATAACCCATCGCATGCAAAAAGGTTTCGCGGTTTAGTTCATGGCAATATTTTTGTCGATCCATGTCTCTAACATGAGATGCAAATCCTTTGATCTCAATAATGAGCTTTACAGTACCCGAAAACCAAGCAAAATCTGCAAAATAGGATCTGCCGCGCCAATCCAACACTTCATACTCAGGATGCAGGTTTCGAAAATCTCCACACAAAGGCCACCAGACATTACACAAAAATTTGGATTCCGCATGTCCATGCCCTCTTTCCAGCCTTCCGCGACGTTCCCCTGACCTTTTATCTACATGGTATTGAATAAATGAGCGATGCGCCTCCTCATAAGTCACCTTCAATCATCCCCTCTGGAAAATAGAAAACGTCCCGTCACCACTCTAGAGTGAGTGGTAACGGGACGTTCTTCGTCTCTTGTCTTTGATTATAAGGCATCTGGAATCATAAGAATAGTGTTGTTCTTGCATTCTTTTTAGCGTTATATCAAACTTATCCGTTGCCTGAAAGTCCAACCTTATCCACCTCATATAAACGATCAGTTGGCATGAAACGCAACCAAATCGCTTCCTCAACTTGTCTCCTCAAAAGAAAAGAAACTTAGCTGGAATATGTACCGCTATTTCACCCTTTTTTACGAAAAATAATAATTTAACAGGAATTTCTCCTGTTAATTCAGTCCATYTCAGCKGAATTTGCTAATATCCAACAAATTAACGGGAGGCTTTCCTTCTAAATGACTAAAATCAGCCGAATTAGTAAAATTAGATGGAGGTTTTCCTGTTAGTGTTAATTGATGTTGAGTGATTTGGTTAAAATGAACGTATCCTTCGCATAAGAAATGTAACTTACTTGCCTCCATATCTTGTCTCCTCAAAGAAAAGTAGCTTAACTGGAATTTCTACCGCTAATTCACCCTTTTTTACAGAAAATATTAATTTAAGAGGAATTTCTCC
>NZ_JBFTSN010000296.1:0-8302 GCF_056400045.1 Paenibacillus sp. 01L418 | reverse complement strand
CTCGCAGCCTCAATTGCGGAAAAAATAGCAGGTGCAAAAACGTATGGCAAGTTTGTAGATGAAGATGGAGGCTGGAGTTCAGTCAAATGCATCTCTTTTTTTCAATATATGCAGGCATGTCTATATGATCCGCAATATGGTTATTACCGTTCAGGGCCAATTAGAGTGGGCAAGGAGGGTGATTTTTATACGAGCTCAGGCATTGGGCAGGTGYTTGCTGAAGTTCTAGCGAAATATGCGCTGGACTACGCGGCATTAGTGGATAAACCGCTTAAACTGATTGAGTGGGGAGCAGGAACGGGGCGATTGTCTGCTCAAATTGCGGCTGCAGGTTGTGAGCGAGACTTGGATTGGAAAAGTAAATTGCAGCCAATTCTAATTGAGGATCATCCTGCGCATGCTGAGGCAGCCCGGCATGCCTTTGCAGATTTAAGCTTATCGGGTGAAGAACCGCTGCTGCTTTCATCATCAGATGATGCTTGGGGGGAAACCTGGCTTAAGCAGCCAGCGATTGTGCTCGCAAACGAGCTGTTTGATGCTTTTCCTGTACACCGAGTGCAGCTAGTTAATGGAGAGCTGATGGAGTTAGGCGTTGCTTATGATGATGAGCGTGGCTTCGTTGAGGTTCAAATGCCGCTTACCGATAATCGGATTACAAATTGGCTTAATCGGGATCATATTCAATTGCTTGAAGGGCAGCAAACGGAGGTGCATGCTGGAGCAGTCGATTTCCTTAATAAGCTTGGAGCCGTGATGACTAGCGGACGTGTCGTCATTATTGATTATGGGCATAAAGCGGAGGAATATGCGGCGGAGCACCGGATGCTTGGTACACTTATGTGTTATTCGCGGCATCAGACGAACACCAATCCGTATAGTCGAATCGGGGAGCAGGATATCACTTCACATGTCCCCTTTACCTTTATACATCATTCCGCTGAAGAAAGCGGATTTTGCGTTGCAAGCTATATGACACAAAAACAATTTTTAATTGAGCACGGCGTAATGGATATGCTTCAAAATCACAACAGCACTGACCCTTTCAGCAAAGAGGCGCGAAGGAATAGAGCGATTAGGCAGCTGCTGCTAAGCGATCAGATGAGTGAGACGTTTAAGGTGATGGTTTTGGAAAAAGGATGAACGATGTACAAAAAAAGTGTCAGCCCTAAAGGGGCTGACACTTTTTTGTTTAAGGAAAAGAACTCATATGTACTCTTGTTTGTTCTTACCTTAAGCGCATAACGAACCATTATCATTTAGGATAATGGCTGTTCTTTCATGGCTTTGATTAAAGCTTGCCTTAGCGTATTTCGCTGACGCCTTTGTTAGAACGGCAAGTCCATCTTGAAGACCGACCAATACGTGAAACCCACGAATGAAATGATCATATATCCCCAGAACATTACAATGTAAGTTCTTTCGGAGAAATTCAAGTAGCCTAGAAATACGAAAGCAACGGCTTGTGCAAAAAACAATAGCGCAAATTCCGTCATATGGCCTGCGAAAGCCATAAGTCCGATTACCAGGGTCCAAAAGCCAAGTACCCGATACATACGTGCCATGATAACATCCCCCTTTCGCTGCGACCCGATTTTCTAATGATCATTATAACGTTTGGTGTAATAAGTGTAAACCAAAATACGTGAAGAAAACGCAAATTTTTTGTTTGCATCTAATTAACTCCTGTTGACTTAGATATAGTTTGCTCAAATATAAGAGCTAACATGTATGAGTAATTGAAAATTTGGTTATACAAATTAGTATCCAATAGATTCTATGAACTCTACCAAGGGCATAGAGATAAAGTAAGCGCCTTTACGTTAGGAGGTTTTTGTTGCATGACAGCAGTTAGACAAGATGCGTGGAGTCCGGACGATGATTTAATTCTCGCCGAGGTTACACTACGCCATATTCGCGAAGGTAGTACTCAGCTTGCAGCATTTGAAGAAGTGGGCGAACGAATTGGGCGTACATCCGCAGCATGCGGATTCCGCTGGAACAGTTGCGTTCGCAAAAGGTATGAGGATGCAATACAAATCGCTAAGCAGCAGCGCCAGAAGCGTAATTATTTAAAAAAACAAACGATTATCGCAACGCCGCATGTTTCATCGATTGCCGTTTTTGAAACGGAAGAACGTGGATTCAAGCAAGAGAGTGGTGCAATCGAGGAAAGTTTATCGRTAGATGCTGTTATTCGTTTTCTCCGTGGATGGAAGACGACCTATCAGGATTTAACCCGCCAACTCAAATGGTATGAGAAGGAACTGAAAGAAAAAGAGGAAGAGCTATACCGTTTGCGTGATCAGAATGAGAGATTGTCCAAAGAGGTTAACAATGTTCAAACGGATTACCGTGCTGTGAACGACGATTACAAGACACTTATTCAAATTATGGATCGTGCAAGAAGGCTTACCGTTTTAACGAATGACGATGAAGCTAAGCCGAGATTCAAGATGGATGCTAATGGAAATTTGGAACGGATTGAATAGGTTATAATGCGTAAATAAGAGGAGCTGGCCATTATATGGCCGGCTTCTTTTTCTTTTTCGCTTTTTTTATAGAAGAGTCTAGTCGGCTAAACTTGTATCAGTTGCAATATTTTCGGAAAATTTGATACGATGTTTGCTAATATTATTGATGAGCAGCAGCTGGTCGGAAGGAGTATAAGGTGCAGATAGATGTAGTAGGTGGGGGCTCGTTAGGACTGCTCTATGGAGCGAAGCTAGCAGAAGCAGGGGCGGATGTTACGATTTGGACGCGCAGTGAGGAACAGGCTGATGAGCTTGCTAATCAAGGCATTAGGCTTAAGGAGCTAGATGGAGCAAATGAGAAATCGATTCGTATCAAAAGTTTATGGAGCGGGTCTGTTTCAGAACATAGAGAACGTTATGACKTCACAAAACAGAATGCCGACTATCGCTGGGTGCTGCTGAGCGTTAAACAATCGGATTTGGATGAAGCTTTTCTAAATATGCTTGCTTCGCTTCTTGCCAGCTATGATGGAGAGCGTGTGGCAGTCGTATGTATGCAAAATGGAATTGGACATTTAGAGCGAATTAAAAGCAAACTTCCTACCTATCCGCTATTTGCAGCGGTGACGACAGAGGGGGCGAAACGACTTGATGTTCGTTCTGTTGAGCATACGGGGAAGGGGCAGCTTTGGCTTGGTGAATGGGGAGAAAATGAGCGCAATCAAGATGATTCTCTCGATAACTCGCAAAAAATGTTGATTTCTTTGCTGGAAACGGCAGGATTTACCTCTTTTCTGTCGAAAGACTTGGAGAATCGAATTTTTAATAAGCTGCTTATTAACGCAGTCATTAATCCATTGACGGCAATATTGGATGTGGAGAATGGACAGCTGCCGCTCCATCCTGTCGGCGTGAAGCTTATGCAAGCGCTATATGAGGAAACCGAGTTGGTGTTAATACATGCTGGAATGAGCTTGCCGGAGAATGGATGGGAGCTCATTATAAAGGTTTGCAGGCAAACCAGCAGCAATATTTCTTCTATGCTTAGTGACGTAAGAGCTGGCAGAGCAACAGAAATCGATGCCATTAATGGCGGAGTCGTACTGCTGGCTGAGAAGAATGGGCTGCAAGCGCCGTTAAACCAAGCAATAGTTACGATGATTAAAGCACTAAATCTTAAGTCGACTATGAAGGAGTGAAGGCCGATGGAAATGATTTGGGAAAGCATCAAACATGCATACGCTTATTTGGCTGTAATTCCAATCATACCCTTCACCATCATTTTGTTTGGATATGGAGCATATATTCAGGATCGAAAAAAAGCGTTCCGATTGGCAATGGATGTTACGACAGCCTTATTAATTGGCTGCGTAGCTGTATTATTTGATGAGCTGTTTAACAGCAGATTCGGGATTTACGGCATATTGCTATTCATGCTGCTTGGCGGAGGATTGCTTGGAAACGCCCAATTTCGCAAGCGCGGCGCAGTGGATGCCAAAAAGATATTTCGGACGATATGGCGGCTAAGTTTTTTTACGATGAGCGTGCTGTACATTGTTTTTATGTGCATCGGCATCGGCAAAATGTTTCTGACTGCTTAACTCAAATAATAAATTGCTAAACGCCTCTCCCGAGCAGAGGTGTTTTTGTTTTGACGGACGGCTTCACCATTGTGTACAATTAAAATGTTCAGTTTTAAAATATGAAGTCGTACTAACGACTATTAAGCGGGAGGTTACGGGCTGCGCTATGAGAACAGATACTTATGCATTGCCTATTGCACAGCCTTTGACAGAGGCTTATATACATCAAAACGATGACCGCATTGAAGCTTTATATGGCTATCATGCGGGAGTTGATCAAGATTGGGTTAAACGCTTTAATCGTTTGGAGCAAAGCGGAGAGGTTAGAGCTGATGCAGCTCAAGTAGCTCGCGCGCTTCGTGCTTACAATGAAGCGATTAACGCTGATCCAGAAGTTTTTGCTTCCATTTCTGCGATGGCAGAGGGTGCTCCGGTCGTGGTTGGAGGTCAGCAAGCTGGTTTATGGACGGGTCCGTTGCTTGTCATACATAAAGCGGTATCCATCATAGGTGCGGCCAAAGCTGCAAGTGAGCAGCTGGGGCGGACGGTTGTTCCTGTATTTTGGGTAGCCGGTGAAGATCATGACTGGGATGAAGCGAACCATGCCTACGTTATTACAACGGAGCAGGAGCTTCGCAAGTTGTCAGTTGCGCGTCCTGAAGGTGCGCGTACAGCTGTAAGCCGCACGATGATTGCAGCAGGAACATGGGAAGAGCTGCTTGCAGAGCTTGAACAATCGCTTCCGCATTCGGAGTTCAAACCTGTGATGCTAGAGGAACTGCGCCAAATGTCGAAACAGGCGAAATCATTATCTGATTTTTTTGCAATGATTTTGAGTCATTTATTCGGGAAACACGGCTTAGTATTAATGGATGGCGATCATGAGGATATTCGTCGTATAGAAGCGCCTATGTTCAGGAAGCTGATTGAGAAGAACGATGAATTAGAGCATGCTTATGCTGCTGCTGCAGATAAGGTGAGAGAGCTTGGTTACAGTCTTCAGGCAGATGTAACGGCTGGCAGCTCGAATCTTTTTCTCTTCAACTCGGATAACGGCGAAGAAAGAACGCTTCTTCACAAGAAGGATGGAAAATTCCAAGACCGTAAAGAGCAAGTGTCGCTAACGGAGGAACAGCTCCTTCGGATCGCTGACGAGCAGCCGCAGCAGCTTAGCAATAACGTTCTGACGCGGCCGATTATGCAGGATTATTTATTCCCTGTTCTTGCGACTGTGCTTGGTCCTGGGGAAATTGCCTATTGGGCTTTAACTGGAGAAGCATTCCGCACGCTGAATATGGAAATGCCCATTATCGTGCCGCGTATGTCTTATACTTTAATTGAAGGAACAGTTGCCAAGCACATGGATAAGTATGAGCTTTCCTTTGAGGATGTTATGGAACATTTCGAAGAGAGCAAAGGGAAATGGCTGAAGGCACAAGATGGCTTGTCCATTGAACAGCAGTTTGCCGAAGCAAGAGATACGTTTGAGCAGCTATATAAACCGCTTCTTGAGCTTGCAACTTCCGTTCAACCGTCGCTCTCTAAGCTTGGGGATACGAATTTGCAAAAAATAGTAGAGCAAATCAACTATATGGGCTCAAAAACGGTAGATGCCTTTAACAAACAATTTGAAGCATCCACACGTCAGCTTGATCGTATCCATCTGTCGATTAACCCGCAGAACAAGCCGCAAGAGCGAGTGCTTAATATGGCAGCCTATTGGAATCGTTACAGCCTGATTTGGCTCGATAAGCTGCTTGAAGCGCCATTTAGCCGTACTGGTGGACATGAAATCGTTTATTTATGAAATATGAGGAGGCAAATGGAATGAGTACAGCAAATAAAAGCATCGTAGCCGATCTATCATTGGCACCTGAAGGCCGTTTGAAAATTGATTGGGTAGCTGCGCATATGCCGGTATTGAATACGATTCGCGAGCAATTCGAAAAGGAACAGCCTTTTAAAGGACTGAAAGTTACAATTGCTCTTCATTTGGAAGCGAAAACCGCTTATTTGGCTAAGGTTGTTAAGGCGGGCGGTGCAGATGTTACTATAACAGGCAGCAACCCGCTATCAACACAAGATGATGTTTGTGCCGCTCTCGTTGAGGATGGCATTACTGTATTTGCCAAATATAATCCAAGTGCTGAAGAATTTAAAGCACTTAATATTAAAGCGCTGGAGTGGAAGCCTGATCTTATCATTGATGATGGCGGCGATCTTGCAACGATTCTAAATTCGGAGCATCCGGAGTTTGGCGAGAATCTGCGCGGCGGTGCGGAAGAAACTACGACAGGCATCATTCGATTGAAAGCGATGGAGAAAGACGGTTCACTAAAATTCCCTATGGTCGCTGTTAACGATGCATATTGCAAGCATCTTTTTGATAACCGCTATGGTACAGGGCAATCCGTATGGGACGGTATTAATCGCACAACGAATTTGATGGTTGCGGGCAAGACCGTCGTTGTTGTCGGTTATGGCTGGTGCGGAAAAGGTGTAGCCATGCGTGCGAAAGGTCTTGGCGCAAATGTTGTCGTAACTGAGATCGATGCGATTAAAGCGGTCGAAGCTTATATGGACGGTTTCGCGGTAATGCCGATGATCGAAGCGGCTAAGGTTGGCGAGTTTTTCGTAACGGTTACCGGGAATCGCGATGTTATTCGCGGAGAGCACTACAAGGTGATGAAGGACGGGGCGATCATTTCCAACGCAGGTCACTTTGACGTCGAAGCAAACAAACCAGAACTTGCAGCATTATCTTCAAGTGTAAGAACCGTTCGCCGCAACATCGAAGAATATAAGCTGGAGGATGGACGCAGCATTTACTTGCTGGCAGAAGGCCGCCTTGTTAATTTGGCTGCTGGCGATGGTCATCCTGCAGAAATTATGGATATGACGTTTGCACTGCAAGCTGTTGCACTGAAATATGTAAATGAGCAGTACAAAACGATTGGCAGCAAAGTAGTCAATGTTCCTTATGAGCTTGATGAGCAGGTAGCGAGACTGAAGCTGCAATCTCTAGGCTTTGGCATTGATCAACTGACTGCGGAGCAATCGGCATATTTGGACAGCTGGAAAGAAACAGAATAAAGCATTGAAGAAGCCGCGAGCAATCGCGGCTTTTTTTTATGTGGAGATAAAAGAAGCAATTGATTCGTTTACACCGATGATTAGATCCGCGGATGTTCGGGTTTGGATGGACAATGTTGTAACCTTTTATTCCCAGATTGCGTCTAGAGGTAAATAAAAGCAAGGGGGTATTTTCTTGTATAGACATAAAAAAGGGATATTTGCAATTATTTCAATTGTTTCTCTGGTTGTTCTGCTTGTTGGATGCGCTTCCTCAGATGGGGATACGAGCAGCTCTAAAAACTCGGCTTCTGAACAGATGTTATCAACAACAGCTTCTAGAAACGTAGAAACTGAGATGAGCTATACCTTGAATGACAATGCTGCTAAAGCGGAAGAGGCTCCAGCTGAGGGATTGGGCGAGAGCAAAGCATCTGGCGGGGGGATTGATGCTCAGCTGGCAATCGGCACGGATGGATTCAACCAGAAAATTATTTATACCGCTAATTTAAGTATGCAGGTGGACGATTTAGCTTCTGCAGCAACCTCGCTGCGCAATGCCATTCATCAAAGCGGTGGTTATCTTTTGCAATTTCAAGATACGAAGCACGAGGGAGAGATTGGATCAAGCTATACKATTAAAGTTCCAGCTGCAGGGTTTATGTCGTTCATTGATCGGATTGAGCAAATTAAACATAATGAATTTGAACGCAATATCGGCGGCAAGGACGTATCTGAGGAATATGTGGATCTTGAATCTAGGCTGAAAGCGAAGCAACTTGTTGAAGCTAGACTGCTCACCATGATGGATAAAGCGACAAAGGCTGATGATCTGTTAAAGTTTTCACAGCAGCTCTCAGGGGTGCAGGAGGAAATTGAACGAATCAAAGGAAGAGTTCGCTATCTGGATAATAATGTAGCGTTCTCGACGGTGGAGCTGCGCATGTACCAAACGAATCAAACACTAAAAAATAAAAGTATGGAAAAACCGCACTTAGGCGGCAGGATGTCGGACGCGCTAGTTAACAGCACAAAAGTAGTTTGGGATGCCATCAATCTATTGTTAGTTATTTTAGCAGGTGCTTTGCCTGTATTAGCTATATTGGCTGTTATTTCAATCCCAATCATTTGGTTTTATCGAAGAAGGAAAGAGACGGCGCCGAAGCCATCCAAGCC
>NZ_JBFTSN010000295.1:0-8345 GCF_056400045.1 Paenibacillus sp. 01L418 | reverse complement strand
ATGCAGGGCTTTACCTATTGCTTCGCCATCGATTATCTGGAAGGCGAGGATCATACGATTCCAAAGCCAGAGCTCTATGATTTCTGGAAGGAATACAAGGCAGATTTCTGGCCGGATCGCCTGCTAAGCTGGACCGGTGTCAAGCCGGCAACGATGCAGCCGGTTCAGTACGGTCTTTTCCCTGGCGAAGGCGCTTTTTCGCTGTTCAAATATCGTCAAATCGCTGAGAAGGAGCACTACGTTCAAGGGACTTACAACAGTTCTATTTCGCTGGTCAACTGGCCGCAGAACGATTATTGGCTGGGCTCTATTATCGATGTGAAGCCGGAAGATAGGGAGCGTCACTTAAACGAGGCGAAGCAGCTCAGCCTGTCGCTGCTTTATTGGATGCAGACAGAGGCTCCTCGCCCGGATGGGGGGAAAGGTTACCCTGGGCTAAGGCTTCGTCCCGATGTGGTGGGGACAGAGGATGGGCTTGCCATGTATCCGTATGTTCGGGAGTCGCGCCGAATCAAGGCGGAGTTTACGATTCTGGAGCAGCATGTTGCAACGGAAAGCCGTCCTGACGGCCGTGCGGAATATTTCTCGGATTCAGTGGGCATCGGCTGTTACCGCATTGATCTGCATCCCAGCACGGAAAATCAGCCCTATATTGATATATCGTCGCTGCCGTTCCAGATTCCTTTGGGCAGTCTCATCCCGGTAAGAGTGAACAATCTGCTTGCTGCTTGCAAAAATATCGGAACCACTCATATTACAAACGGCTGCTACCGGCTTCATCCGGTGGAATGGAATATTGGCGAGGCAGCGGGCTATTGTGCTAGCTTCTGCTTGGATCGCGGCTTGACGCCAAGCGATGTCCGCTCTTCGGAGACAGAGCTTGCCGCTTACCAGAGGTTTCTGGCTGCAGAGGGCATCGAGCTGGCATGGCCTTCGCTGCGTGCAGTTTAAATTAAATTAACTAATGAGGAGAAAATCGCAATGAGCAATCCTATTCGAATTGGCGTAATCGGAGCTGGCTCCATATCAGAAATGCACTTTGGCTCCTACAGCAAAAACGTGGATGCCGTGCTGGTCGCTGTCTGCGACTTGAAGGAAGAACGGGCGAAGGCAAAGGCGGAGAAATATAACATTCCTAACGTTTACACCGACTACAACGAGCTGCTGGCGAACCCCGATATTGATGCGGTCAGCATCTGTACTTGGAACAACACCCATGCGGAGATTAGTATCGCCGCTCTGAAGGCAGGCAAGCATGTGCTTTGCGAGAAGCCGCTTAGCAAAACGGTGGAGGAGGCACGAGCGGTTGAAGCGGCTGTCAAGGAATCCGGCAAGACGCTGCAGGTAGGATTTGTCCGCCGCTATGCCTCCAATACGCGGATTGTAAAAGCATTTTTGGACAATGGTGAAATCGGCCCGATTTATTATGCCAAAGCTTCATGCATACGCAAGCTGGGCAACCCTGGAGGCTGGTTCGCTGATGTGGAGCGCTCCGGCGGCGGTCCGCTGATCGATATCGGCGTTCACGTCATCGATCTTTGCTGGTATTTGATGGGCAAGCCCAAAGTTAAATCCATTAGCGGCAACACCTACAACCGTTTAGGCAACCGCTCCAATGTGAAAAACTTGAAGTTCTACAAGGCAGCCGATTATGATGCAGCACTGAACACGGTTGAGGACATGGCCAATGCGCTGGTACGCTTTGAGAACGGGGCGTCGCTGCTGGTTGATGTCAGCTTTACGCTGCATGCGAAGCAGGATGAGCTGACGGTAAAGCTCTATGGCGAGAAAGGCGGCGTCGAGCTGGAGCCGGAGCTGACTTTAATTACAGAGAAGTATGACACAATTCTGAACGCCACGCCGCAAATTGACAATCTCTCATTCGAATTTGTGCAGGGCTTCCAAGACGAAATCAATTACTTTGTTGAAGTTTGCCAAGGGAAGAAAAACACGATCAGTCCGGTGCAGGACGGCGTTGAAATCATGAAAATACTTTGCGGCGTGTACGAGTCGGCGACTCTAGGCAAGGAAATCCATTTCGACTAGGGGAGGCGTGGAATCGGCATGTCTGTAAATATCGGAAATCCTATAGGCGTCATTGTAGACAGCTTTGGCGTCGGCGTTAAGGAAGGGCTGAAGAAGGCGAAGGAGGTTGGTGCGGAGGGGGTGCAAATCTATGCCGTTTCAGGCGAGATGGACCCGGTTAATCTCGGCGCTGCCGCCCGCAGGGAGCTGAAGGCTTATATCGATTCATTAGGGCTGGAAATCAGCGCGTTATGCGGCGACCTGGGCGGCCATGGCTTCCAGGATAAATCCGTTAACGTGGAAAAAGTGGAGAAATCAAAGCGGATTCTCGATTTGGCGCTGGACCTCGGCACGACCATTGTAACGACTCACATCGGAATCGTGCCGGAGGACCAAGATGGAGAGGTGTTCGCTGTTATGCAGGAGGCTTGCCGCGAGCTGAATGAATATGCCAATAGCATGAAGGCCTATTTCGCTATCGAGACCGGCCCGGAGACGGCGGCCCATCTGAAAGGTTTTCTGGATACGCTAGGTGGCAGAGGGGTATCTGTCAACTTTGACCCTGCCAATATGGTGATGGTGACGGGGGATGATCCAGCGGAAGGGGTTCGCCTGCTTAAGGATTACGTCGTTCACACCCATGTCAAGGACGGCATACGTCGCAAGGTGGTAGATCCTCGCATGGTATACGGTGCGCTTGGCTATGAGCCGATGGATCATGCCAAAATTGCGGAGATGGTGAGCTCGGGACAATTTTTCCGTGAGCTGCCGCTCGGCGAAGGGAATGTTGATTTCGACAGATACTTTACGGCGTTAAAGGAGATTGGATATAATGGCTATCTGACGATCGAACGCGAAGTTGGAGATCAGCCGGAGACCGATATACGCAAAGCGGTTCAATTTATTAAGAGCTTCCGCTAGCCCCAGTTATTGAATCTAAGATTTAAGCGGGCGCTTGTTGGAAGTACAATGGAAATAACAGATTTATTCACATTTGCTGGATTGGACGTAAAGCGGTTGCTGGAGCGGCTATTGGAATAGGATGGGCTTAACAGCCTGCAAAGTTCGAATAGCCATAAGGGCAGCCGCTTCTATTTATTCTAAAATATAGGAAGTATATTCTATAGCGATATCCGTATTACCTTGTTATTTATGCAACCGCTTTAATGTATGTTCGCTTTAATGACATGAAAAGAAGATTGGTCTAATGCATTATGCCTTTCTACTCTTATTAGTTGTATTTCGTGTTATTATAGTTAACATAATTTAGATAGATAACAGTGAGTAGGTGGGAAGGAGGCTGCTTTTGCTGGTTATGTACCGCAGTCTAGCGCTTGCTTGAAGGAGAAGTTGAATAGGGAGTAATGCCGGATGCATTCCGGAAAAGATGGAGGGGGAGCTATGGAGCGCAAAAGGTTCAACTGTCGTTTGATTGTTCGGATAATAGCGTTGTTAATGGTAGCTGCGACGGTGCCAAGCTGCAGCGAGTGGGAGAAGCTTGGTCAGCCGCTGCCCACATCGCAGAGCCGCGTCGCGATTTCGATGGTCATTAACGATTTGGGCATGACATTCCCGGATGGTTCAGACGAAAACGATAATCCTTATATAAACTATATAAAGGAACGTACAGGACTGGATTTGCGGGTCAATATTCCCCCTCAGGAAGTTTATGAAGAGAAACTAAACGTCATTATGGCTTCCGGAAATCTCCCAGATCTCATTCACACTTTCAACCCGGTTTGGTTTGACGAATATGTCAAAAAAGGGGCTTTTACGCCGCTTGACGACTATATTAACGAATATGGGCAAGATCTGAAGAAGTTTATTCCTGAAGAGGCTTGGGATCGAATGCGCTACGATGGAAAAATTTACGGCATTCCAAGTTTAACAGACGTGCAGGGCATCGAGTTGATGTATGTGCGGAAGGATTGGCTCGATAAACTAGGACTGCAGCCGCCAAAGACGCTGGACGAATATTATGAAGTCATGCGCGCCTTTGCAAAGGAAGACCCTGACCGGAACGGGCTCAATGATACGATGGGCCTTATTTTGCTCGAGGACATGGGGCGGACAGCGCCGTTTTTTGGCGCTTTTGGTGTTCAATTAAACTCTTGGGTGGCGCGCGATGGAAAGCTGGTTAATGGGAGCACGCTGCCGGAGACCAAGCAAGCGCTCGCTTTTCTGGCAAAGCTTTACCGGGAAGGGCTGATTGATCCGGAATTCCCGCTTAACCGCAACAATGCCTTTATCGAAAAAATCGAGAACGGAAAGGTCGGCATGTTTTCCGCGACTTGGTACGATACGCGCGGACCCATTGCGGCAAGCAAAAAGAAAGATCCCAAGGCGGAATGGATTCCGCTGGAGTATCCCATCGGACCGGAGGGGCATAGCGGCGTATATAACAAGGATTTAATCCGCGGTTACAACGTGGTGCCGGTCGGTAAGAAACATCCCGAAGAAGTGGTAAAGCTGCTTAATTTCATCGTGGGAGAGGGCAGGGAGACGTTGAAGCTTGGTTTTGAAGGCAAGATTTGGTCGATGAAAAATGGGAAAATGGTCACCGATTTTGTAGAGCATGACAAGCATTTGTACAGGGGCATCTACCAGTCGCTCGTCGATGTCATTGATCCTGTTATGGCTAAGGCTCGGTTGGATTCGCTCGGCGACTTTCACTTATACGATAATTTGCAGATGATTGAACAAAATTTAATAAAAAACGAATTTTTCGGAATTCCGACACCGGCGATGAGCAAGTATGCCGGACATTTAGAGGAGCTTGAGAGCATTTTTACACAAATCGTGATGGGCATCGTTTCGCTGGATGAGTTCGACAGCTTTGTGGAGGAGTGGTACCGCGAGGGTGGCGCAGAGGTTACAGCGGAAGTTAATCAATGGTACGAAGCCCGCTTGAGCGCCGGAGGGGGGAGATAAGCATGAGAAATCCCGTCAAATGGTTTCGGGATCGCTTTTCCCGCAAAATCCAGTTTCGGCTAACCTGCTATTTTATGTTGATTTTGCTGCCGCTCGTCTTGGTAAGCCTATTTGCCGTTGATCGCTCCCGCAGCATTCTGCATGACCAAGCGGTGGAGCGGTCCAGTACGGTACTGAATTCAGCTATGGACTATATTGATTTGACTTTGCAAAATGTGGAGGAGATTTCGACGCTGATTGCAACAGACCCTGTGTTTATCAAGCTGCTTGCAGATAACGGAGCGGAATTGTCGCCGCTCTCCATCGTCGATTTTTCGATGCTGCTGAAGCAGCTGTCGAATGTAAACTCTATTAATCATATCGTATCGCAAATATCCTTGTATCATCAGCCCTCCCACATGATGATTTCGACGAATTATGGAGGGAGAAGGCTGAGCAGCCCTGAACAGCAGCAATGGCTTGAGAATACCGCCATTACTAGCGGGACGGAAATCACTTATCTGCTGGCGGAGGAGCCGATTGCCGGCAACGCGACCTTCGGCAGCTTAATTAATACCGATAGCGTATCGCTGCTGCGAACCATGGATTTGTACAACAACAATCGCAGAGCGGATGTAGTCATTATTACAGTGGACAAAAGCAAGCTGATCAATCTGATGAAGTCGCTGCTCCCATCGCCTTCGGCTACCATTTATTTGCACAGCGATACCGGCAAATTGATTGCCGGGACAGGCAAGCTCGACGGCGCAGAGCATACGCTTGCGGAGGGCGTGGGCATGCCTGGCCTTCCCCGCACGACGGATGCGGAGATGACCGTTTCTATCGATTCGGAGTATTCCAAATGGCGGCTGACGTTGATACAGCCCAAAAAAGAGCTGTACGCCAAAACAGATCAGCTTCGATTGTATACGTTAGCTATTATTTTCGTAAGCGTCCTTCTGGCGCTGGGCATATCCTGGCTTGTTTATATCGGTATCGCTTCTCCGGTAGATAAGCTGTTCAAGGGCATGAAGCGTCTGGGTACGGGAAATATGAATGTGCATCTGGAGAATACACGGCACGACGAGCTGGGTTATTTGACGGAAGCGTTTAATCGGATGGTCGTAGACCAGAAGCGGCTAATTGAAGATCATTACGAGCAGCAGCTGAGGCTGGCCAAGACGGAGCTTCAATTTTTGCAAACCCAGATTAACCCTCATTTTTTGTATAATACGCTGGATTCAATTAACTGGACAGCTAAAAATTACGAGGCGGATGAAATTAGCGAGATGGTGCTGAATTTGTCGCGTTTTTTCCGTCTAAGCCTGAACAAGGGCAAGGATGTATTTACGATTGACGAAAGCTTGTCGCATCTGCATTATTACATTCGCATTCAGCAAATCCGTTACTTGGACAGCTTTGAGGTGGAATACGACATTCAGGAGGATTGCCGCCCCATCCCGATTCTGAAGCTGCTACTGCAGCCGCTTGTGGAGAATGCTATCCTGCATGGGATGGAAGGGAAAACGGAAGGCGGAAAACTTGTTATTTCCGGCCGAATAAAAGATGGAGAGGCCGTTCAGGTCACCGTAAGCGATAATGGTTCAGGGATGAGTTCGCAGCGACTAGCCTATATTCAAGAAGAAATGAAGCGGCTGGGACAGCGCGAAGCGAATCTGTTTTCGCTGGAGGACGAGGAGACGGGTGACCTGTTCGGCCTGCGCAATGTAATGACCCGAATTAAGCTTTATTACGGCAAGGAAGCTGAATTGATTGTCGAAAGCGTGCAAGGACATGGAACCTCGGTCACCATTTCGCTACCGCTGGATCAATGCAAGGAAAGTTTTCGTGCTGTAACTCACCATACTCTGGAAAAAGGGGAGCGATCCGCATGAATTTAATGATCGTTGAGGATGAACTGCGGCTTAGGTTGGGATTGGCTAATAATATTCCATGGGAGGAGCATGGCATTGAGGTCGTCGGACTGGCTGCCAGCGGGGTAGAAGCGCTGGCGTTGATCGAGCGGAAGCGACCCGATATCATGCTGATTGATGTCCAGATGCCGGAGATGGATGGGCTGACACTAGTGAGGAAGCTTAGGGAATATCCAGACAACGGCGTACAGCTGAAACTGATTATATTAAGCGGACATGACAACTTTGGCTTCGCTCAGGATGCTATCGCTTTAGGGGTTTCCCAGTATTTGCTGAAGCCCGCGGCTGAAGAGGAAATACTGGGTGCCGTACTGGAAGCGGCAAAGCAGCTGCGAGACGAGATGGAGCAGTGGCGCGAGCAGGCAGAGCTGAAGGTAAAGTGGCGTGAGCATCTTCCCCATTTGCAAAGCAGTTTTATTCGGCAGTGGGCAGCAGGCGACTACGACGATAGCGAGGTGCTGCGAAGAGGTGCGGAATATCAGATTGAGCTTGAGGAGTCCGACCGGATCGCAGTTGCGGTGGTGGATATTGACCCGCTTCCGCAAGGGGATGGCTGCTTTCGCGCGGAGGATGCTCCAATGTGGCGTTTCTCATTGCAATGTCTGGCGAGAGAAATGCTGCCCGCCTCCTGTTGGGTGTGCCCTGATCATCAAGGGTACACGCTCCTTGTTTTTGTGCTGCGGCGTGAGGAGGAGCCGGGAGACAGCGCTTTGCGCGTACAGGCATCGGTCGTTCAATTGTTGTCGCGCACCCGGGAGACGCTTGGGCTGACAGCGAGCGCAGGCATTTGCGCTGCGGCCGGAGGGATTGGCAGCATGAGTGCGCTGTATGCCGAAGCTTGCCGTGCCTTACAGGAGCGTATTGTATACGGCTGCGACATCGCTATTCCTTACCGCGAGATTGGCCGTAAGGAACAGGGGGTTCAGGTACAGCAGGGATTGGAGAAAGCGCTGGAGATCGCCATGGAAACCGCTGACGAGGCAAAGGCGCTGGAGGCTTTGCAAGGATTGTGGGACAAAAGCCTAGAGTCCGTGGAGACGGCGGAAGAGGTCCATGAGGCCGTCCTTTATTTGAGCAGCCTGTATATCCGTATGATTCAGAAGCAGGGCTGGCGAATTGGCTGCGTGGCAGGAGAGGATATGATTTATTTCGAGAACATCAGGCTGCTGGCGACGAAGGAGCAGATTCGGGCCTGGCTGGTCCGCTTGACTGGCCGCATCTGCGATTACCTGCAGCAGCAGCGGAAAACGACGAGCAATGGAGTGGTACGCTCCATTCTGTCTATCGTCAATCAGGAAATCGATCAGGATATTACGCTGCATACGGTAGCAGATCGCCTTTTTATCAATTCATCTTACTTGAGCCGGCTGTTTAAGCAGGAGACAGGAGTACCTTTTTCGACCTATGTGCTGGAGCGCAAGATGGAACGGGCCAAATCCGTTCTGCAGAATGGGGGCAAGGTGTACGATGCTGCTC
>NZ_JBFTSN010000294.1:0-8351 GCF_056400045.1 Paenibacillus sp. 01L418 | reverse complement strand
GGGAAGCGGAGCAGGTCTGGGCTGGATTTTTTATGTTTTACAATAATGAGAAAAGCAGAAGCCTATTAGAAGAATGGCTGTTTTATTGCCAAGATTATAAAGTGATTTCGAATGCTGAAAATAGCAGCGGCCTGCCGAACTTCCCGGAATTTATCGATCATCGTTACGACCAGTCGATTCTTTCGCTGTTGACAGTTAAATACAGCTTGCCGGTGACAAAGGATATGTATCATTATTTTATGTTGCCAGACAGGAAAGTTACACCAGAATGAAAGGAGCTTGCCCGATGAATGTGAAGGTCAGCATAGTAATCCCGTGCTTGGATGAGGGTAGATTTATTGAACAAACCGTCGATTCTTGCTTAGCTTCTTCCTATTCGGAGATTGAAGTAATCGTCGTGGATTATGGATCAACAGAGCCAGCGACGATCGATCTAATAAATAGTTTAAATAAACCAAAGACGAGAGTCATTTATGAGAGGAACAGTGGACTCCCGGCTGCGAGGAATGCGGGGATTAAGGCAGCACAGGGCGACTTCATCGTATCGCTGGATGCAGATGATTTGCTCCATCACAGCTTTCTTGAGAAGGCGATTCGCCTGCTTGAGCAAAATCCAATGGCAGGCATTGCTTCGCCAGGCTATCATACTTTCGGGGCTGTTCATTATAGCTGGGAGCCGCCGGTCTTTCATTTTGGCCGCTTGTTAGCTGAAAATATTATATGCATAAGCGCTCTCTTTCGGAAGCAGGCTTGGCTTGAAGCTGGCGGCTATAACGAGGGGATGACGGATGGTTATGAGGATTGGGACTTTTGGATTTCGCTTTCGAAAAAGGGCTGGACCAGTGTAGCTGTAAATGACGCCCCGCTGGCTTATCGTGTATTAAGCGCCGATTCCGATGGTTCCATGCATGATCTGCTCCGTAAACAAATTGTGAATAACCATCCAGAGCTTTTTCACGAAAACCGCTTGGATAAGCTATGGCTCAGCTGGCTGTGCGACGAATGGGAGGTTAGGAGAATGCTGCGCAGGCGGCTTGGTCAAGATCTTGAGCTCGCGCCAATCGTAAGCATCGTCATTCCCTGTTACAATTACGGCCAATACGTGGAGGAGGCCGTAGATTCTTGCTTAAACTCGACCTTTCAAGAGATTGAAATTATTGTCGTAAATAACGGCTCTACTGACCCGTACACGATCGAAGTTCTGCAACGCCTTCAGCGGCCAAAAACGAGAGTCATTCATGTTCAGACGAATATTGGTCTGCCGTATGGACGAAACGTTGGCATACGCGAAGCAAGAGGGAAATATATATTGCCCCTTGATGCGGACGACAAAATACAGCCTACTTTAATAGAGAAGGCTTACCGCATATTAGAAGCGAGACCGGAGGTTGGCTTCGCAACTGTCGGCTTGGAGTATTTCGGCGATCAATCGTGGGTTTGGATTCCGCCTGAATTTGATTTTAACCGCTTGCTCTCTGAAAATATTGTTTGTGTCACCTCGCTTGTTCGCAAAAGTGCTTGGTTATCAGTAGGCGGTTACAATGAAGCGATGATACACGGCTATGAGGATTGGGATTTCTGGATTTCGTTATGCGAGAGGGGCTGGCGTGGGACTGCCATTCATGAAGCCTTGTTATTATACCGGCGTCATGGCCATTCGTTGTCCTATGATGCGGGACAGAAGCACGCGATGATTGTTCAGCAAATACGAGCGAATCATCCGAGATTATACTGAAACAGCGACATTGTTGAAAGAACGATGAAGATGCCCTAAGGCTTTTGTCCAAACCATCTGCATCTATCATTCATTGTATAGTAGTGAGTGTGTAGAAGGAGGCGGGAAGGTGCCAAAGGTAACGGTTTTGATGCCGGTTTATAACGGTGAATTGTTTTTGCGCGAAGCAATCGAGAGCATTTTAAATCAGACATTTCAAGATTTTGAGTTTTTAATTATTGATGACGGCTCCAAGGATCAGAGCGCCGCAATCATTGCCTCTTACTCGGATACAAGAATCCGTTTCTTTAGCAATGGATCAAACTACGGACTTATTTTCACGCTGAACAAGGGGCTTGTTCTTGCTCAAGGCGAATATATTGCTAGAATGGATTGTGATGACTTTGCTTTTCCTGATCGTTTGGCAAGGCAGGTTGAGCATATGAATCAATACCCGGATATCGGCCTTTGCGGTACAGCGATGAAATATATGCATACCGATATTTGGGTTAAGCATCCAACCGATCATGAGGACATTAAGGCAGGGCTTTTGTTTTATTGCTCTCTAAATCATCCAACGGTCATGATGCGGAGCTCCGTCGTTAAGAGCTACTCGCTTTATTATGACTATCAGAGTCCACATACGGAGGATTATGAGCTGTGGACGAGAATGGCGCAATTAACCCGCATCACGAATATACCTGATGTTCTGCTTCATTACCGCATTCATAGTGAGCAAATAGGCGCGAAGCATAATGCGGAACAACAAGAGATCGGGAAAAAAATTGTATTCAATCAGCTGATTCAGATGGGGCTTCTGCCTACCGAGGATGAGCTTAATCTTCATATGAACGTATGCGAGAGACGTTTGCAGGCAACAGACGGTTTTGTTCAAGGGGTGACAAGCTGGTTCGATAAGCTTCGGGCAAAAAATATCGAAACAAACCATTATTCCCAGCAGAGCCTTGAAAATGTGTTGAATTCGTATTTTGCTGAGGTTTCAAGCTATTATCATGCTAATCTGCCAGTTGCCAAACCAGCTTCAAGCATAAGGAGAACGAAGCCGTTAAGAAGAAACGGACGTAAAAGGTTAGGAAAAAAAACAACCGGCATGCGAAGAAAAAAAAGTAGTAAAGGTGCATCAAGCAGGAGAGCTGTCAGCCGGAGCAAGCGCAAGGGGAGTGTCCAGCCACGGATTAAAGGGAGCGCAATAAAAGGAAAGAAGCGGGCATCATAAAAACAAAAGCCACAGCGACTAGGGATAGTCGCTGTGGCTTTTGTTTTTATGACCGTATTTATTGCTGATCGATATACCATTTCACGGTCTTCTCTAACCCTTCCGGCAAATCCGTCTGTGCCTTGAAGGAGAATAGCTGCTCTGCTTTGGATGTGTCAAGGCATCTTCGCAGCTGCCCGTCGGGTCTGCTTGCATCCCATCGTATATTTCCGGTGTAGCCTGTTTTCTCCGCAATTAAATGAGCGAGCTCTTTAATCGAGATTTCGCGGCCTGTGCCAATATTGACAGGCTCTTCGCCATTAAACTGCTCTGCGGCTTGCAGAATAGCTGTTGCAGCGTCCTCCACATATAAAAACTCTCTTGTTGCAATCCCTGTGCCCCAAACCTCAATGTAATCAGCATTCTGTTCTTTCGCCTCTAAGCATTTGCGAATAAGCGCAGGAATGACATGCGAGGTTTCCAGATCAAAGTTATCTCTGGGACCATACAGATTAACGGGTAGAAGGAAGATGGAATTAAAGCCGTATTGCTTGCGATAAGCTTGAGACTGAACGAGCAGCATTTTTTTGGCTAAGCCATAAGGTGCGTTTGTCTCTTCTGGATAGCCGTCCCACAGCTCTTCTTCCTTGAATGGAACATTGGCAAATTTGGGGTAAGAGCAAATCGTTCCGCAGGCTACAAACTTTTCGACGCCATGAAGACGAGATGCCTCTGCGAGGTGGATGCCCATCGACAGGTTGTCATAGAAGAAAGAACCTGGATTTGCGCGATTGGCTCCAATCCCACCTACTTTTGCGGCCAAATGAATGACGATATCCGGTTTATAGTCTTGAATGACGGACAAACATGCGGCCTGGCTAGTTAAATCATATTGCCGGCTCCTCGGTACAACAACGTCTGCTGCATCGTATTTAGCAAGCAGCTCGACGACATGCGAGCCTAAGAAGCCGGAGCCTCCGGTGACCATAATTTTTTTCCCTTTCAATTGACTCATTATCAGCCTCCGACCTTTCCTATTTAACCTAAATATATAATTCTACTTATCAGATTATGTAATCGGCTCTTAATGTGAGCATGTCTTTGCCTATTTATAGAATAGAGTTTGAGAAGCTTCCATTACGTCCATACCAATTCGTTTGAGAGACATACTATGTTACTAATTGGGATGATAGGGAAGGGGCAGATGTTTTGAAGATTGCTTTTGTAACAGGGATTACGGGACAAGACGGCGCATATCTAGCGGAATTGCTGTTAGATAAGGGATATATTGTACACGGATTGCAGAGAAGAAGCTCTCTGCCGAATACCGGAAGAATCGACCATTTGTTGAATGATTCCAGCATTAATGAACAAAGATTTTTTCTTCATTATGGAGACCTAACGGATTCTTTAAACATAGTGCGAATTATTGAACAGGTGAAACCGGATGAAATTTATAACTTGGCAGCGATGAGCCATGTTCATGTCAGCTTCGATACGCCAGAGTATACAGCCAACGCAGATGGCATCGGAACGCTGCGCATACTGGAAGCTGTACGACTGCTCGGGCTTACGCAAAAAACAAAAATTTATCAAGCCTCCACATCTGAGCTTTACGGGCTTGTTCAACAAATTCCGCAGCATGAGAATACACCGTTTTATCCCCGCAGTCCTTATGCAGTTGCCAAGTTGTATGCCTATTGGATCACAGTAAACTACCGCGAGGCCTACGGCATGTTCGCGTCCAACGGTATTCTCTTTAATCATGAAAGTCCTTTGCGAGGAGAAACATTCGTTTCACGCAAAATAACGAAAGCTGTTGCCCGCATAGCGCATGGACTGCAAGACAAGGTTTACTTAGGAAATTTAAATGCGCAGCGAGACTGGGGACACGCAAGAGATTACGTCGAGGCGATGTGGCTGATTCTTCAGCAGAGCGAGCCGGAAGACTTTGTTATTGCAACAGGATACACGACAGAGGTTAGAGAGTTTGTTCGTCTTGCTTTTGCCGAGATCGGTGTGGAAATAGCATTTAAAGGGGAAAAGGAAGACGAAGTGGCCTATGTAAAGGCATGCCATAATCCAGCCTATTCGCTTCCGGTCGGCAAGGAGGTTGTTGCCGTGGATGCCAAATATTATCGGCCTACCGAGGTTGAGCTGCTGCTCGGAAGTCCTGAGAAGGCAAAGAAACAATTAGGGTGGACACCTAAATATGACGTTCAAGCGCTTGTTAAAGAAATGGTTATGCAGGATATGAATGCACTAAAAGGAGAGCGAGGCTAATGAAAATAATTTTGCTCTCGGGAGGCTCCGGCAAACGATTATGGCCGCTTTCGAACGGCTCGCGAACGAAGCAATTTTTAAAGGTGCTCAAAGGGGAGAACGGCGAACGAGAATCGATGGTTCAACGGGTGTGGAGACAGCTGCAAGAGGCTGGTCTTGAGGCTTCATCCTATATCGCCACATGCTCCTCTCAGGTGGATTTGATTAGAAGCCAGATTGGCAACCAAGTTCCGATCATCGTGGAACCGGAGAGAAGAGATACCTTTCCGGCTATTGCTTTGGTTTCCGCTTATTTGAATTCAATAGTGAAAGCTTCTAAGGACGAGATCGTATGCGTGCTGCCTGTAGACCCCTATGTAAATACAGATTTTTTCAAAAAGATCAAGGAATTAGAGCAGGTTTTGAGAGGAACGAATGCGGAGGTTGCCTTAATCGGATCACGTCCGACTTATCCTTCAGAGAAATATGGCTATATGATTCCATCTCCTATGAATCTCGCATCACAGACTAATAATAGCATCGTGATTACAAGTTTTGTCGAGAAGCCGCCAGCGCTGATTGCCAAGGAGTTAATAGACAATGGTGCACTATGGAATTGCGGCGTGTTTGCCTTCAAGCTTGATTATTTGCTCTCGCTTCTACGCGATCGAAATTACCCAACCTCCTATCAACAATTATCCCGTCAATATGATGCGCTGCCCAAAAACAGCTTTGATTATGAAGTGTTGGAAAAAGCGAAGCAGCTCAGAGCCATCGCATATGAAAATGAGTGGAAGGACCTCGGCACATGGAACACGCTGACGGAGGAAATGGATACGAATGTAATTGGGCAGGGTCTTATAAGCGACGATTCGAACAATACGCATGTGCTTAATGAATTGGATATTTTGGTGACGGTGCTTGGTTTATCGAACATTGTTGTAGCAGCAAGTCCGAATGGCATTCTCGTATCCGATAAATCTGCGAGTCCCCGCATTAAGGAAATGATGCAGCCTATCGATCAGCGACTGATGTACGAGGAGCTCCGCTGGGGCTGGTATCGCATTTTGGACGTGTTTAAGCTGGAAGACAACCGAGAGACGCTCGTGAAAAAAATTGTGGTTCATACAGGAGAGCATT
Source organism: Paenibacillus sp. 01L418 (assembly GCF_056400045.1). Taxonomy (NCBI): domain Bacteria; kingdom Bacillati; phylum Bacillota; class Bacilli; order Caryophanales; family Paenibacillaceae; genus Paenibacillus; species Paenibacillus sp. 01L418. Next base: position 2,019 of record NZ_JBFTSN010000294.1, on the reverse strand, counting down.
ATGTTCCGGGTTCATTGCCCTCTCGAAGGGTTATATGGACCGTTCAAGCCGGCAAAGGCGTAGCGATTGTGGATGGTAAGCCGCTAAACGTCGCTCCCGGGGATTGCTTGGAAATGGAGTCGACAACAAGCTACAGCATAGCCGCTTTAACGGAGCTTACTTTAGTGGAAGTACAAATAGAGACGACGAGCGGAGTGGACGTATGACATTTAGAAAAAGGATGCTGGTCTTATCCATCATCGACAGCTTGCTGCTCCTCGGCAGCTGTCATTCTCTACGCAGCGGAGTTGCTGCTTTTCACAGATGAACAAATTCCTTTTCTGATGCTTGTGGTGCTGGGACTAATCTCTGCGGCGCTGCTCGGCGGTTTCCGAATATGCTTTATGAATGTGATGGAGCATGCCAAGGCATCCAAGGTTACGAGAAAAAAAGCGTTAATCGTTGGCGCAGGCGCTGCAGGCACGATTACAGCTAAACAGCTGCTGCTTTATGACATTGCAGAGCTTACGCCAATCGGTTTTATTGACGATAGCAGCAAAAAACAAAATTACGAAATTTACGGCATTCAGGTTTTGGGCAAGCGAGAGGATATTCCGCATATCGTCGGTACGTATGGCATAACAGACATCATTATCGCCATACCTTCAGCTCAGAGCGAAAAGTTGGACAGCATCGTTGCCATCTGCAAGCAGACTCCAGCTTATGTAAGCATATTGCCGCGAATGAAGGATATCATTTTAGGACGAAATCAGGATAGCAAAGTTAAAGAGCTGGATCTGAAGGAACTCCTGGGCAGAGAAATGATTAACGATTCGTTAATTGATGTGAAGAGTTATATTCAAGACAAAATCGTGCTTATTACGGGTGCAGGCGGATCAATTGGGGGCGAGCTCGTCAACCAGGTTGCGAAGTGTAATCCCAACAGCATCATATTGCTTGGGCACGGAGAAAATAGCATTCACCTTATCGAAGGTGTAATGAGAGAAAGATACCCGGATCTCCTCCTTCATAGCATCATTGCAGACATTCAGAATGCACCTGAGGTGGAATATGTATTCCGCCGGCATCAGCCTCATATTGTATTCCATGCTGCCGCCCATAAGCATGTCCCGTTAATGGAAAATAACGCTTCAGCAGCCGTCAGAAATAACATATTTGGCACGCTGAATGTTGTAGATAATGCGATCATGGCTGAAGTGCAGCGATTTGTATTCATCTCTACCGATAAAGCGGTGAGTCCAATTAATGTGATGGGAATGACGAAGCGAATGGCAGAAATGCTTGTGCAGTCCAAAGTAAAAAGCAGTGCTACGATCTTCTCGATTGTTCGATTCGGCAATGTACTGGAGAGCAGAGGCAGCGTAATCCCCATCTTCAAGAAACAAATCGCAGCAGGCGGGCCGGTAACGGTGACGCATCCGGATATGGTTCGTTTTTTTATGACGATACCAGAGGCGGTTCATTTGGTTATGCAAGCAGGCGCATTGTCAAACGGCGGGGAAATCTTCGTGCTCGACATGGGCAAGCCGGTGAAAATTGATGACCTTGCGAAAGCACTGATTCGTTTTGCCGGTTATAAGCCGGAGCAAGAAATGAAAATCAAATATACAGGCATGCGCCCTGGCGAGAAATTAGCAGAATCGCTATTTTACGAGAAGGAGAGCATACTGCCAAGTCTGCATCCCAGAATTTTTATAGCTTCGCCGCGAACACTCGATGAAGAGCAGCTGCGGTCGGATCTAAAGAGGCTGGAGTCGGCGATTGTTTTCGAGCAAGGTGAAATTAAAAATATTTTAGGGAAAATTTTGAAAAAGCATGGGTTAGATGAAGATGAGCACGGCGATGCAGAGTGATGCGAGCAATTGATGATTGTGTAAAAAAAGCACATGAAAGCAATCGATTGGCGCTTGCCATCATCGGATCTACCGCGAGGCATAACAACCCGCCGTTTATCATTGGACCTGCCAGAGAATCGCAGACTTTTGTAGCCTGTTTCTATATTGTTCCAGAGCGTGAGCA
>NZ_JBFTSN010000293.1:0-8355 GCF_056400045.1 Paenibacillus sp. 01L418 | reverse complement strand
ATCCGGCTCCAAGCGGAATTGAGGCCTTTAAACAGCAATTATCCCCGTATAAAGGGGCAAAAGGGTCGATTCGCTTCCCTTTAGACGAGCCTATACCTTACGAATTAATTGGTGAGATCGTAAAATACAGAGTAGCTGAGAATATTGAAAAAGCCGCGAATAAAAAAGTGAAGAAAAAGAAATAGGAGCAGAGATGCTCCATTGAAAAAATGCCTCAGAGAATTTTCTCTGGGGCATTTTTTTCGTTTGAACGACTTTTTCGAAAAATGAAGTAACAGCAAAGGGAGCAGGTTCAAGCATGAAGTGCCGAAGCTAGATATAATCCCATGTATGGTTCATGTGGTTGTGCTCTAGCAAGGAATGATTTTTTAACTTCATTTCATATTCTCTATGCTCAAATAGTGGTAACATATACTTGTCTTCGTTGAGATTTTGATGTGAAACGGACGCGAAAAACGAATTTTATGGATAAATAAAATCTTACTGGTCTGTGGTTTTTTTATAGAAGGTCATTGAAATAGGATGAAAAGTTACTAATGCAACAGAAACAAACTGCTGGTGTAGGAGAAGACGGTGAAATCTCAAAAGGGAGTGTAAAACAATGAATTTAGAAATGGTTATGCAGGAGATTGAAGCTCTTGGCAAGGATCGAACTAAAAAAATATACCAATCCAATGGCGCACAGGAACCGCTTTTTGGTGTTGCTACAGGCCAAATGAAGCCTATTTTCAAAAAAACAAAAATAAATCAACCGTTGGCTGAGCAGCTTTATGCTACAGGGAACTACGACGCCATGTATTTTGCCGGAATTATTGCAGATCCCAATGCGATGACGGAAGCGGATTATGACCGTTGGATGGATGGAGCTTATTTTTATATGCTGTCCGATTATGTTGTTGCGGTAACCTTGGCAGAAGCCGATATTGCACAAGAAGTGGCTGACAAATGGATCGCAAGCGGAGAAGAACTGAAAATGTCTGCGGGTTGGAGCTGTTACTGCTGGCTTTTGGGGAGTCGGCCGGATGATGAATTTACCGAAAGCAAAATGGCCAATCTGCTCGAAACTGTGAAAAATACGATTCATGATGCTCCCGAACGAACAAAATATGCAATGAATAATTTTATYTACACAGTAGGGGTATCCTACATGCGGCTCCATGATAAAGCAATGGAGATCGCATTGGAAGTAGGCCCGGTAGAAGTTAATCGGGACAAGAAAAAAAGCAGTTTTTTGGTCGCATCTGAACAGATTCAAAAAGCAGTTGATAAACAGCGGCTTGGTTTCAAACGCAAGCATGTAAGATGCTAAAAGTTTCTTCGTGGATTGATATGGCGCTAGCGAGCAAGTAATACAAGGTTATTCCGATGGAAGTCGAGCTGTCGAAGGTAATAACTTTGAAATAGTTTATATCGCTATGTTAAGCACTCCACACATGTGGAGTGCTTTTTGTCGCTCGTTAKTAATTAGCATTTTATGAGCCACATTTACCTGCCATTTAAAGCCCGAACGTATTCTACGCTAGGGCTATATACATAGAATAGAAGGAGTTGGTAACTATGAAGTAGGATTTCCCGGACTAGAACTCTCATTGCAATAAGCAGGTCCCTTATTGATTTCAGTAAGTTTGGGATTGACGGAAAAGATTTTTGCATTGATATCTGTTATACCAAAGTCAGCTAATCTGCTAGTGTGCATAATGTTATATTTTTCAGCCGTTTCTTTTGTTTCAAACAAATAAATTCCACCGGCTTCATTTTTTTCGGAATTTTCTGTCCAGATTTTCCATATGAATCCATCTTCTTCGTTGATACTTTTTGCTAAATCAGAAAACGCCTCTGCCATCTCATCTCCGAACGGTCCATTCATTTTAAAATCCACTTGTAATACGTACGACATTATAGTCACTTCCCTTTGTTTATTTAGTAGCGGTAAAATACAATTCTCCTAAAATTTTGTTCACCTGATAATGATTTGTTGGAAGCTCTTGTTCAATAAGAAATTTTACGTCTGCTTGTTCAACATCATACATGACTTCAATTTCTTTGGAGAAAAGAAGCTTTTCTTTTTCAAGCAAGTCAGAAAGGGAAGGGACTGGTTTGGGTTGTAAATCTTCGAGATTCAGAACTTTTTTCAAACCGTCAACATAGTTATCCAACGGACGGCTGCCAACAATTTTTACGCCCTTATTCTCCTCATTAGTCATAATAATGGTAGGGAAACCTCGGACACCCAACCTTCTAACTAGATCAAAATCCTCATGTAACAATTGAAGACCGACCTGTTGTTCAGCTTCGTTTACAATTGCTTTTCCATCAAGGCCGATATGATTTGCGATTTCAATCATAACCGATTTATCTGATATATTTTGATTAAATGCAAACAGTGCTTCTCTTGAACGACGCAAATATTCTGTTGCTTTTGCATCAGTATGATTTTTTTGAATCACCTTAAATACACGAGAAGGCGGGTAGGATGATTGAACTGGATTATCTATCATTAAAGTCCCATCAATTGGCATTCTTGAATGCTCTCCAACTTCTCTCCAGTGAGGGGCCACATCGGCTGGTTTATGAATGCCGTTTGCCGGATCGATTGGTCCATCATGCCATTTTTCCAGCAAACCGCCCATAACCTTATGAAAGTTAAAAAAGTTCCCGTATTGCTCTACAAAACGACGAAGCACAGGTTCAAGCGCCCAGCAATGCGAACAAATAGGATCGGTCACATAGTAAAGATTAACTGCTTTTGTGGGCGGATTAAAATCAATAATCTCCACTTCCTCCTCTTCAGCTACCCCGCATACGCCTGTTTGTAGATCACAAACCATATTATTATTGTTCCCCATTTTAATTCCTCATTTCTCTTTTAATAAGTAAAGATAAGCGATGAAAAGCAAACACTTATACCTCGTTAGCGAAATACATATTTATTTGCTTGCAATTAAATTTTAAATCATAATTAAAATCATCAACACCAATAGATCTGTGGATGTGTCGTTTATACAACACATTTAAGAAGTTGTTTAAAAAGTAGGAGGTTAACAAAATGACCGAATCAAAGTCGGACCCCCGAGTTCTACGTACCCGCAAATTAATTATGGATTCTTTCATTGAACTTTCAGGGAAAAAGGAATTTAAAGATATTACGATAAAAGATATAACTACAGAAGCGATGATTAATCGTGCAACTTTTTATTATCATTTTGAAGATATACACAACTTATTGGAAAAAGTACTGTCAGAAGTATTGTTAGTCAATTTGAATTATGACTTTTATCAAAATGACGAACTAAATGAAGAAGTATTTGTTAGCATCTTTGAAGCTGTAACAAATTTTCAAAAGTCATTATCCAGTCGTTGCCATAGAGGCTACGAAGATACCATTGCCCGTATTATTAGGGAACAGCTTGAAATTATTTTTTATAAAATGTTGTTAAAGCAGCATAAAGCGGAGAAGGATGAAGCTCTAAAACTTACAGCTGTCCTATTAAGCTGGGGAATTTATGGGGTTTCTGTAGAATGGCGAAGAAATAGTCACAAGACACCGCCGGAAGAATTTATCAAATTAGCGATTCCTTATATACGGACTGGAATTGATAGAATGTAAGGGGAATTGAATAGCTATTTGAAATCTCTTGTGAAATCGGCTCTTAAGAAAGCTAGTGTGAAAACAAATAAGACTAAGAGTGAGCTGTATAATAATTAGAAGAAGCTTAAAGAGTTAAAACAAGTCAGGGTATATTTGAATAAATCAAGAAGAGGGGTGCACGCAGCCCCTCTTCTTTTTGTTTTATTAAAACTATTTATTATTCGTTTTCCCTCTTATAAACCAACGGATTTTTAATACTCGCTGCGATTCCGCCCGGCTTGCAGCCTGGCAGCCAATTTTCAAGATCAGAGCGTCTTGCCTTGCTGTCTGGCTCACCAACGAGTGTACCGTCTGCATAGTAGATAATGGTCATCACCTTGCGCATATGGTCAGTTGGATTACCCGGAGCAGAGTGGATGGTCCAACCTGCATGGAAGGTAGCGTCTCCAGCCGCCATAGCACCGTAATTTACTTGAGGAATGCTGCGTCCTTCGATGAATTGACCAAGGGTTTTATGTGATTCATCCGAAATTTCTTGCCTGCTGACATAACCCAAATGATTGGTGCCGGAAGCAAAGTTCATTGTACCCACTTCTTCAGGAATAGGGACCAGCGGCATCCACAGCGTAATGGTATTATTGGTATCGAAAGGCCAATAAATTTGGTCTTGATGCCATGGCGTATGACCGCCGCCAGGTTCTTTGAATAATGCTTGATCATGATAAATCCGGACACCCTCAACACCCATTAATTCTGCAGCTATTCTTGCAAAACGTTTTGCCAGTGTGAATGCAGCTGCAGCCTCACTCATCTCCCAAAGGTTGCCTACTTGTATAAAAGCTTTGCCGTAAGTATCCCGTTCAGAGACCGGTTTATCATGGTAATTGTGCTTAAATACCAAGTCACTAATGATTGGTTCATACGTTTCTATCATTTCTGCGGATGCGACATTTTTTAAAAAGAGATGGCCATCTTTTTGATAAGAAGCGATTTGTTCTTGCGTGAGAGAATAGCTTTCTTCAAGCAGGGGCAGCGTGCTTAACCTATTGTTTTCATTCATCATATTTCCTCCTAATTGTATGTGTTTGTTTCAGCTTCGCAATACATACAGTGTAAAGGATTCTTCTATGATCTGGCTTTGTCAAAGCTTCAAATAAGTTTGTCAAAAACAACTGTAATTGTGGGATAGATATGATATTCTGTGAGTAATTACGAGTAGAGGATGAGGATGTTCATGAAACCTGGCATGGATGCAACGATGAACCACCGGATCGTGCCCTATATACGGGAGTGCGATTTTGCGCTGCGAAAACCGTGGGTACTGCCGGAACGCCGCTTGCTTGATTACTTGCTTGTCTATGTACAGGAAGGGGAATGCTTGTTCACAGTTGATGGGGTGGCCTATCCATTCGAAAAAGGTGAGTTTTGTTTCATTCAGCCGAATAGTGTGAATCGTTTGGAAGGGACAACGAATACGGTAACGCCGTTTGCACACTTTGATCTATTTTATAGCACGACTAGCGACCAAAGCTTCCCAACACGAGCGGGCCAATTGGATTTGACCCCCTATCAGCATCTTATGCAGCCGAGATTGGACGAGCAGTTCCAAACTCATATTCCGGTGAAGCTGAAGCTAAGTCATCCATCTAAATTTCGGGATACATTTTTGCAAGTGGTGGAATTTTGGCAGTATAAAGACTCCATTATGCAATTGAAGGCACAAACCCGAATGATGGAATTGATCACCTCCATACTAGAGGATTACATACCTGCCAATCATGTGAAGCAAATGTCACCGCAGGCATTAAATTGGATTACTTCTTATTTTTCGTTTAACTTGAGCGAACCTTTATCGGTAGTTGATATGGCGCGAAGAGCTAATCTATCTACTTCAAGATTTAACGATGTATTTAAAATGCAGTACGGTGTAACACCGCATCAATATTTGTTAAAAACACGCATAGATCATGCTTGTGATCTGCTGCTTGCATCCAAGCTGACACAAGAGCAGATCGCAAGTTATTGTGGGTTTTCAGATATTCATCATTTTTCTAAAGCATTCAAGAAGATAGTAGGAATAACTCCTGGTGAGTACAGCAGGGGGACAATGGGTCGATGATACTAGCTTGATCGGTCAAACGATAGTACAGCAGTAAGAAATGAAAGGGGGAATCTGACGAAGCTCTCAAACAAAAGGCAAGCATTCTTTCACATTGTTGTAGATGAGCATGAAGCTATGGAGTGTTTGCCATAAAACTCGAAAAAATTGCAACAAAAGCACCGTTATCTATTTCCAACACCCCCAAATTAAAGTTAAATCCAACACCCATAAACAATTATAGAGGTATCTTATTATAATAGATGATTTTTAGAAATTTAATTCTAAAAGCAACGATCTATTAAAAACTACCGTTGTTTTTATTTATTTTTCTTCGTCCTCGATAGACTCTCTGGCTTTTTCTAAAACCTCCGATAGTTGAGCTGCATCATGTATTAATGAACAAAAACCACATCCTCACACGTGGTTTAGTTGTGGCAGCATTTATAGTGAGCAAGTTGATTCGCTTTAGCAGTTTCGGCAATATATGATTTGACGCATGGAAGAGGGCTGACATAGCTGAAATAAGACGAGAAGAGTTATAATAGAAGGACCTATTATATGGAGGTTAATCAACATGTCTATATTTACACGCACGGATCATATTGGCGTCATTCAACCGGATATCAACGTATATCAAGCAAAACCAGAGGATACGGAAGCTGTATTGCAGCTTCTCATCCAAACAGCTAAATGGCTAAAGAGCAAAGGCTCTACGCAGTGGAGCGGCTTGTTGAAGGGTGAGGATTCTCATCAAACGCCTGAGGCAATTAAACGCGGTGAAGTATACCTATTTAGGCAAGGCAACCGATTGGCAGGAATGGTCATGCTTATGCAGCAAGCAAGCGCTTGGGATCGCGAGCTATGGGGCGAAGAGGGGCATGAACAGTCCATCTATCTGCATCGACTTAACATTAACCGTGAGGTTGCAGGCAAAAACTTAGGTGAGGCCATTGTGGATTGGGCAGGATCAGGTATTCATTTTGAGGGAAAAGACCGTATTCGGCTGGACTGTATTGCGAATAATCCGAAGCTCAATGCATTCTACCTAAGCTGCGGGTATGAACATAAAGGTTTATCCTCCAATGCGATGGGGGAATTTAATTTATACGAGAAAATGCAGACAGTACAGTAATAGAAGAGGGACGGAGCAGTTCAAACTGCGCCGTCCCTCTTTTGCATTTTTTAAAAAGGTTATTTGCTCGCTAATCCCAAATCATCAAGCAATCTCATCACGGCTACGACTGCCTGTGCTTTCGTCACTTTCGACTGAGGATCAAATTTCGTCTCGGATACGCCTTGCAAAATTTGTTCTTTAACTAATAGTGCAACGGAAGCTTTAGCATAGGATGATATAGAAGCTTGATCACGGAATGACTCAAGCAATGCTGCGTCACCGTCTGCCGTACGATCAATCAGCTTCATCACTTTTGCCAAAATGACTGCCATGTCCTGGCGAGTAATCGTACCGTTCGGATCAAATAGCTGCTCGCTCTTGCCTGTAATGATGCCTAATTCCTTAGCTAATGCAATATCTCCAGCATATTTGGAATCTGCCGCTACATCATCAAATGGAGCGCCTTCTACTTTTGGCACGATGCCGAGGCCTCTGCTGATCATGGAAATAAATTCAGCCCTAGTGATGATCGTGTTTCCTCCGAATTGTTCATTCGATTGTCCAAAAACGATTAATTTGGCTGCTGCACGCTCGATATGGTTTTTGTTCCATTCAGCCGTCACGTCTTTGAAGTTGAAGATGGATTCGACAATGGTATAGATGCTGTTGCCGTTGCTGACCAGATGAGCGGTAACTCCGCCTTTATCGTCTTTTTTGAACACCGTATGGAGTGGACGGAATTCATTTGTGCCAGGCAAGTAAACAACGCCGTTTGCACGGTTTGTATCTATATCTTTAGCATTCAATTGATAAATACGGGTGAGAACAGACTGGCCAAAATCAGTGACTTCCTCATATTTGTTGTCAGCTATTAGCTTAAAAATCTTAAAATCAAGCGACGAAACTTTTAGCGTATAGCCATTCTTTTTCGCCACTTGTTCAATTGTAGCTGCTTCGCTCGCAGTCGGTGGAGTAATCGAAATTTTGATATCTGATTTCAGGTGAATCGCATGGGCTGGAATGACATAGGTAACTCCGTTCCAGATGATGGACAAATTCGCCTTATCGTTTTTGCTGGCAAGCGCTGCAATAACTTCCTTAGGAAGGATGACATCCACTTGGGCTGCATCGTTGCCGACAGTCACTTTTAGCTCGGCGGAGCTAGCCGCTCCAATAGTTTGAATAGCCGCATCTTTCAAAATCGTAACGGTCCACTTGCCGCCGGATTTCGTAACGTTGGAATCAAGCTCATTTTTATCTTTGACCGCTTGCGGGTTCCCAGATGACGACTCTGGCGGAGCCGTGTAATCTAATGTTTTTGCCTCTAGTTTTGTCATTTCGGACTTTTCGATTATCTCATCCTCATTTTTAGTAATGGCTACTACACCAATGGAATAGGTCGTACTGTGCGTCAGTTGCGTAAACGTGTAGTTTGTAGCAGTTGTAGATTCCACCAATTTATCACCCAGATAAACGTCATACCCATCTGCTTTCGGAGAAGCTGTCCATTGAACGCTAATCGCGTCATAGGTTGAACTCGTAACCGTGAGA
>NZ_JBFTSN010000292.1:0-8361 GCF_056400045.1 Paenibacillus sp. 01L418 | reverse complement strand
ACCTTGCCCTTAACATTGAAAGCAGAGGCTTCACGGTATCGGTGTTCAACCGTTCCCGCGAGAAGACTGATGATCTTGTTCAAGAAGCAGTTGGGAAAAATCTTGTTCCTACTTATACAATCGAGGAATTTGTTCAATCATTGGAAGTTCCCCGCAAAATTTTGATTATGGTACAAGCAGGTGCAGGAACAGACGCAACAATTGATTCGCTCGTTCCACATTTGGCTGAAGGCGATATCATCATCGATGGCGGCAACGCTTATTTCCCTGATACTGTTCGTCGCAGCAAAGATCTTGAAGCTAAAGGCTTCCGTTTTATCGGAACTGGCGTTTCTGGCGGCGAAGAGGGAGCTCTAAAAGGACCTTCTATTATGCCGGGTGGACAAAAATCCGCTTACGAGCTGGTTGAGCCCATTCTTACTGCTATTTCAGCTAAAGTTGGAGACGATGCTTGCTGCACATATATCGGACCAGATGGCGCCGGTCATTATGTGAAAATGGTACATAACGGAATCGAATACGGCGATATGCAGCTGATTTGCGAAGCTTATGATCTGCTTAAAAACGTACTTGATGTTAGTGCTGAAGAGCTGCACGAAATTTTCTCCGAATGGAATAAAGGCGAGCTTGACAGCTACCTAATCGAAATTACTAGAGATATCTTCTCCAAATACGATCCTGAGACAGGCAAGCCAATGGTAGATGTTATCTTGGATTCCGCTGGTCAAAAAGGTACTGGAAAATGGACAAGCCAAAGCTCGCTAGATCTTGGCGTACCGCTTTCCATCATTACAGAATCCGTATTTACTCGTTTCTTGTCAGCTATGAAGGAAGAGCGCGTTGCGGCTAGCAAAGTACTTAACGGACCTGCAAAAACACCTTTCCAAGGTGACAGAGCAGCATTTATCGAATCTGTTCGCAAAGCATTGTTCGCAAGTAAAATTTGCTCGTACGCTCAAGGATTTGCTCAAATGCGTGCAGCTTCTGAAGAATTTAACTGGGATCTTAACTACGGCGAAATCGCTATGATCTTCCGCGGCGGCTGCATTATCCGTGCTCGCTTCCTGCAAAACATCAAAGACGCTTACGACCGTGATCCTAACCTGCGCAACCTTTTGCTTGATTCTTATTTCCAAAACATCGTTGAGTCGTACCAAGGGGCTTGGCGTGAAGTGATCTCCGCTGCAGTTTCGAACGGAGTGCCGGTTCCTGCATTCTCAAGTGCAATTGCTTACTTCGACAGCTACCGTACGGAGCGTTTGCCTGCAAACCTGCTTCAAGCGCAGCGTGACTACTTCGGTGCTCACACGTTCAAACGTGTGGACAAAGAAGGAAGCTTCCACTTTAACTGGATGCAATCTTAATTAGATCAGCCATTAGTTCCTCGTCTCGCGAGGATTGTCCTTATTTAAGCCATAAGCTGCTTGACGCAAACAGTCGCGCAGCCGATCGGCCTCTTGATTGGAATAATGTCTGCGATGGATGAGCGACATGGCCGCTTCGGCAAAGAAATGAAAATTTTGCAATAAGCGTGGCTGCGTAAGATCCTTTAAGGCTGGATCTTCGTCAGCCACCTTTTTTTTAATAAATTCAAGCATCCAGACCACATCCTCCCGGCAAAGGGGATGGTCAGGATCGAGAATACGATTGAAGCGTTTTTGAGTTGGACTTTGATCAGGCAACTGAAGATCACTGTTCATCGCTAATGTCACTCCTATTCTCGAATAAACATCTTTATCATCCATACGGCATATATAACTTTTTTATACCCTAGTATTACAAAAAAATGATATGATATTGTAGAAAAATTGGTTTAACAAGAACGAAAAGGGTGAAACGGTTACGATGGGAAGGCAACAATTGAGTAAATTAGTGCTTATCGGGTTTATGGGAACCGGCAAATCAACCGTCAGCAAGCTGCTTTCCGAGAAGGTGGGCTGCACGCGCATCGACGGCGATGAAGAAATCGAAAAGCTGGAAAACAAGCGGGTTTCTGATATTTTCGCATCGGATGGCGAAGCAGGTTTCCGGATCATTGAAACCAAAGTGCTGGGAACGATTTTGGAGCGCGAGGATACCTGTGTGGTTGCAACAGGCGGCGGCGCAGTGCTAAGTCCCATTAATCGTGAGCTAATGCTTAAAAACGGTTTTGTCGTCGCTTTAAAGGCGAGCCCAGATCAAATCATCGCTCGGGTAAAGACGGACACAGAGCGGCCTTTGCTTCAAGGCGATGCAGAGGAGCGAGTTAATCTGCTGCTTAAACAGCGTGAGCATGCTTACGATTTTGCTCATTTTACGATCGATACGACAAATATGAGTGTGGAAGAAGTTGTTGCTGCAATACTCGAGCAATGGTCGCTTCATAAATAACGGAGATCATCATCACCTCAATCAGCCGATCAGCTGTAGATGTGTATATATTATTGAAAAGGGAGATCATACGAACTATGGACGTTTTAGTGACACCAACCCCAAGACTTGAAGGTGAACTTCAAGCGCTTTCTTCAAAAAATTATACCACTCGCTACCTTCTGGTAGCCGCTCTAGCTGAAGGAACAAGTACGATTTATTTCCCAGCCCACAGTGAAGACAGCGATGCAATGCGCCGCTGCATTCGGGATTTGGGAGCAACGGTAGAGGAAGACGAGGAGAAAATCGTTATTACCGGTTTTGGCCGCAATCCTAAGCCAGTTGAGCAGCTGGATGTAGGTAACGCAGGTGCGGTTTTGCGGTTTTTGATGGCCATCGCGGCACTTTGCCCAGACGTAACCTTTATTAATCGTTATCCAGATTCTCTAGGTAAACGACCTCATAGCGACCTCATTGAATCTTTGACAGCGATGGGCGTTTCTATTGAGCATAATGAAGGCAAGCTGCCTATTCGAATTCAAGGCGGCGCTCCAAAGGGTGGCAAAATTCAAGTTTCAGGCAACATAAGCTCGCAATTTTTGAGTGCGCTGCTGTTTTTGACGCCTCTTCTCGAAGAGGACAGTGAAATTGAAGTGCTGCATGATTTGAAGTCAAAAGTAGTAGTTGGCCAGACACTAGAAGTATTGGAGCAAGCGGGTATTGTTATCCATGCAGATGAGGACTTTATGCGGTTCCGCATCCCAGGCGGTCAAAGCTATGAAGCAAAAACTTATTCTGTGCAAGGCGACTACCCGGGGTCTGCAGCCATTCTAGCAGCTGCGGCTGTAACGGAATCGGATGTCATCGTACACCGTTTGGAAGAGAAGAGCAAGCAAGGCGAACGCGCTGTCGTTGATGTGTTGAAAATGATGGAAGTTCCGCTTACGCATGAGAATGGCATTGTCCACGTGAAGGGCAATGGCAAGCTCAAAGCAGTCGAGTTCGATGGCGATCATGCAACGGATGCTGTACTTGCAATGGTTGCAGCGGCTGTTTTTGCTGAAGGCACATCTAGATTTTATAATGTAGAAAATTTGCGCTACAAAGAGTGTGACCGCATTACCGATTATTTGAATGAATTAAGAAAAGCTGGAGCCAATGTCGAAGAACGCCAAGCAGAGATTATCGTGCATGGACGTCCTGAAGGTGTAGAGGGCGGTGTCGAAATCAATGCGCATTACGACCACCGTGTCATCATGGCATTATCGGTCGTTGGATTGCGTGCGAAACAGCCTATTCGAATTCGTGATGCACATCATGTAGCGAAGTCCTATCCAATATTCTTCGATCATTTGCAAGCTTTAGGCGCTAAGGTTGAATGGATTGAAGGCTAATTATTAGTTGACGTTTAGAAGCTTGTTCACAAAATAATGAATCGAGGTATGATCATGGCATTTGAGAATCCAACTCGCGAGCATATTAAGGGTATTTTGGAGAATAGCACGACGGTAGCTGTTGTAGGCTTGTCAGACAATCCAGAGCGCGTATCCTATATGGTATCTGAAGCGATGCAAGCGAAGGGTTATACGATTATTCCTGTTAATCCTAACGCCGATTCAATCTTGGGACAAAAAAGTTATGCGTCTCTAAAAGATATTCCCGTGCCAGTAGATATCGTAAATGTTTTTCGCAGAAGCGAGCATACGCCGCCTGTAGCTGAAGAGGCGGTTGCCATCGGCGCAAAAACCTTCTGGCTGCAGCTTGGCATTGCAAACGAGGAAGCGGCTGCGATTGCTGCAGCAGGCGGTCTTGAGGTTATAATGGATCGTTGTATCAAGGTGGAGGATTCCATCCTGCTTCCGAACGGGAAACCCAAAAGATAACAGTTATAAAAAACAGGTCACTCCTACACAATAAGAAAGCTTCAAGAGCGATTGCGTACTTGTTTTTCGCATGTAGAAAGCGAAACAAGCGGCATTCACTTGAAGACAATACGATTGTAATTCAAGGAGGACACGACGTGAATCAGTTTTCGCAACAACCGGGTAATTACCAAGGCCAACAGAGCTACCTTAACCAAAATGCACATTTTGAGCCATCTGGCCATGTGCAATCGCACTACCAAGGGCAGCTAAGCCAACCGACTTTTGGCAGAGAAACGCACTCGATTGTTGCTAACTCGCCAGGCGGTTACCAATCGTCTAATGCTTATAGCCAAGGAGCGCAAACACAACATTATGCTCCTAACAACTATTCGAATATGACGCATCCGGTGGGAACGAACAATTCATTCATGTCGCATCAACCGGTTCACAGCTACGCGCAATCGCCAGCAACGGCGTTTGGCAACGTAGGTCCGGTTATCGCACATGTAGGTTATCAAGCTGGTTCTGAGCATAACCAACAACATTCCTACTACCAGCCATCCTCGAATAATGGGGCGCAGTATGCTCAGCATGCAGCTTCCAATTATGGAGGTTACGGCCAATCGCAATTCCAAAATGGATATGGCGGTATGACACAAACTCACTCAAACACGTCGCTTCACCCTGTATATGAAGCAACGAATGCTTATCAAAACGCAGGGCCTGTCATTTCTCATGTAGGCTGGCAGTCGACGAGTGCAGTCAATTCTTCTCCTTATTCAGGCGGTAATCGATAACACTTTTTTAATACAATTAGAAAAGAATCATCAACATCGGCGGGCCCTTACAGGCTCGCCGTTTTACTTTGACAAAAACGCAGCAAACGCTTAACATCGATATAGATGTGTTGAATAATGCTTACGGAGTTAGTTTTGTTTTGCAAAACTTGAAGCTTATGCTTACGAAGTAGTTTTGCTTCGCAAAACTTGAAGGAGGTGCAAGATGGTTTTCATTGGGAGCCTGCAGCAGCTTGGTAGAGCATTCATGCTGCCGATGATTGTCCTGCCAGGTGCGGCTATATTTTTGAGTTTAAGCAAGCTGCCATGGGATTACTTTGGCCTGCCAGGGATGGAAGGCTATTTATTAGCTGCAAGCGAAACGATTTTTACATATTTACCATATATTTTTGCGCTGGGCATCTCACTTGGCTTAACGGGTAATGCTCTCGCAGCAGGGATGGCTGCTCTTGTAGGTATGGCTATTTATAGCGGTATTACAGGGTCGGCAGAGGTGCCGATTGAGCCAACCGTGCTCATTGGTACACTAATAGGAATTATTTCAGGCGTGAGCCATGAGAGGTTTAAAAGCTTAAAATTACCGGAATACATACAATTTTTTGGCGGACCGCGGTTTGTACCGTTATTTGTAAGTGTTGTTAGTTTGTTGTTCTCAATAGCTATGATCAATATTGCGCCTTATTTACAGAGCATGATGATAAATCTGGGTGAAATTGTTGAATCGGGTGGCGGTTTCGGCGTATTTTTATACGGATTTGTACACCGGATTTTGGTTGTATTCGGTTTGCATCATTTGGTCAGCCATGTATTCTGGTTTCAAATTGGCAGCTTTGAAACAGCTTCAGGACAGATGGTGTATGGCGATCTTCCGCGTTTCTTCGCTGGCGATCCTACTGCCGGCTCGTTTATGGCTGGACTTTATCCGACGATGATGTTCGCTTTGCCAGCCATCGCATTCGCCATTATTCACGAAGCGCGCGAGGATTTAAAGCCGAAAATTCGGAAAACGTTTATGTACGCAGCGCTTGCGTCATTTCTAACTGGCGTTACTGAGCCGGTAGAGTTCGCATTTTTGTTTGTTGCTCCTTATTTATACGTCGTCCATGCGATATTGTCAGGCATTATCATGTGGGTTACTTATGAGCTTGGCATTAAGCACGGATTCTCCTTCTCAGCAGGAGCCATAGATTATGTTATCAACGAGCATTTGGCAACGCGAGGTTGGCTAATCATACCGATCGGCATCGTTGTTGGCTTCGTTTATTACTTTTTGTTTCGCTGGGCGATACGAAGATTTCGGATTCCGACACCAGGTCGTGAGGAAGGCTCACAGCTTGATGAATGGGCAGGCGATATCCCTTATCGTGCACCGCTTATTTTGCAAGCCATTGGCGGTAAACAAAATATAGAAAAGATGGAGTCCTGTATTACAAGACTGCGGCTTAAAGTTTCCAACGATAAGCTGCTCGACATAAATGCACTTCGGAATCTGGGTGCTGCAGGCGTAATCAAATTAGGCGGCGGACATGTTCAGGTCGTATTTGGYACGTATTCCGAACTCATCCGTGAAGAGATGATCAAGACTATTCATCGTGATCAAGCACAAGTTTTGTTCCATTCGCCGATGCAAGGCCGCATGATTCCTCTTGATGAGGTGCCTGATCCGATATTTGCGGGCAAACTCGTCGGACAAGGCGTCGCATTTATACCGGAGAAAGGAGAGCTTGTATCGCCGGTCAAGGGCAAGGTGATGCATATTTATCCGACGATGCATGCGATCGGCATTCTTACTCCTGAGGGGTTGGAAGTTCTGCTTCATATAGGCATAGATACTTCGCGTCTGGCTGGCAAAGCGTATTTTAATGCGCTCGTTAAAGAAGGAGACGAAGTAACGCCAGGCATGATGCTTATAAAATTTGATTTGCAGCGAGTTCGAAAGGAGAGCAAATCTCTTGCTACTCCTATGGTCATAACAAATTCTGATCTTGTTCACTCATGGCGATTTGCACCTTTCAAAGCGGTGAAAAAGGGGCAGTCCTCGGTATTGTCTGTTGTACTTAAAGAGAGAAACGGTGGAGGGGAAACACAATGATTCAAGGAATAGGGGCGTCAGCAGGCATAGCGATTGGGAGATCGTTTGTGCTTCCGAATTGGGAATGGGAGTTACCGGAGCAAAAAATCGATGTAGCTGATTTTGCCCGCGAGTTCGAACGTGTATACGAAGGCATTCGTACCTCTAAGTCTGAAATTGAACAGATTAAAGATGATCTGCGAGATGTAGTCGGTTCAGAGGAAACACATATATTCGATGCTCATATAGCCATTTTGGACGATCCTGTCTTTATGAATGAAATCCAAGGTATTATCCAACGCCAGTACAAAGCGGCTGAGGTTGCTGTTAAAGAAGCTATAGATCATTTTGTTACAATGTTTGATCTGCTTGACGATGAGTACATGAAAGAACGGGCGCTAGATATTAAGGATGTGGGCAATCGATTGCTGAAGCATCTGCTGGGAGCGCCAGAAATTACACTGCCTTCAGATACGCAGCCATTTATATTGATTGCTAAAGAGTTGTCTCCTTCTCAGCTAGCACATATTAATCCGCAGCATGTGCTCGGCATTGTGACTCTTGCTGGCAGCAAAACTTCACATTCAGCTATTATGGCAAGAGCGCTCGGCGTACCTCTTGTTGTTGGTGTAGAGACGAGGTTAGTTGAGCCTATTCAAACAGGGCAAACGCTAGTAATTGACGGCAATGACGGCACTGTGTTTATCGATCCTGTTCAGCAAGTTATTGACTATTACACAGAGCTGCACTCTCATCAATCGGAAGCGAAAAAAAGGCTGCATGGCATTGCAGGTCATCGCCCGGTAACGCCTGATGGCAAAAGGCTGGAGCTTGCAGCCAATATTAGCTCCTACAAAGAGCTGGAAATTGCGATGTCGAGCGGGGCGCATGGGGTTGGGCTGTTCCGTACGGAATTTTTGTACATGGATCGAAATCGGTTTCCAAAGGAAGAAGAACAGTTTGAGGTATATCGCAGCGTAGCCGAACGACTTGAGGGTGAGCCGCTCGTCATCCGAACGCTGGACGTCGGCGGTGACAAGCAGCTCGATTATTTTGACCTGCCAGAGGAAGACAATCCTTTTCTAGGTTACAGAGCCATTCGGATATCGCTGGATCGTAAAGATTTGTTCAAAACGCAGCTTCGTGCTATTTTGCGGGCAAGTCATTACGGTCAAGTAAAGCTTATGTATCCGCTTATTTCATCTGTCGATGAAGTTCGTGCTGCAAATGCAGTATTAAACGAAGCGAAGCTTGAGCTTGAAGCAGCGGGGTATCCCTA